>NZ_JAJNIR010000030.1:0-30170 GCF_022385935.1 Mammaliicoccus sp. J-M41
CACCTCTACAATTTTTTCTTAGTCGATTACATTGTACTAAAGTGAGCTATATATGGCTCTTTTTTTATTACACAATTATATGGACATATTCAAAATATCGACCCGAAAATCTCTACCACCACCTCATCATCCCGTTTATTTCGGATACAAAAACAATTTTAAATAAATTCTTAAAAAGAGCAGAAAAAATATAATTCTATAGTATAATTAAATTTGGTCGAAATTTAATTAGGAGGTCCATTATGAAAGAATTCTTCCAATATTATAAACCCTATAAAGGATTGTTTTTCTTAGATTTTGGTTCGGCTGTTTTTGTAGGTATTCTCGAATTGGTGTTTCCACTTATAACGAGTATATTTATTGATCAGCTATTGCCAACTAAGAATTGGAGTTGGATTGTGATTTTTGTTTTTCTTTTATTATTCATATACGTTGTTGAATCTGTATTGAAATTCATCGTGACGTATTGGGGGCATAAACTGGGGACTAATATTGAAAGAGATATTCGTAATGAGCTTTATGAGCATATTCAAAAAATGAATTTTGGATTCTTTGATAACCAAAAATCAGGTAAAATCATTGGACGATTAACAAACGATTTGATGGATATTGGAGAAGTTGCTCACCATGGACCTGAAGATGTCTTTGTAGCAGTTATGACGCTTGTCGGTTCATTTGTCATTATGTTGACGATCGATGTGAAACTTGCGCTTATTACGTTCTGTGTTGTACCGATTATTTTTGTATTAACAATTTACTTTAATCAAAAAATGTCAGGTGCTTTTAAGAACTTATTTAGCAATGTTTCGAGATTTAATGAGCTTATTGCTGATAATGTTGGTGGTATGCGTCTTGTACAAGCATTTACAAATGAAGGTCACGAATTAGCAAGATTTAAAAAGGTCAATGATAATTTTAGAGCGACAAAATTAAAAGCATATTCATATATGTCTTGGAACTTGTCAATTAGTCATATTGCTCAAAAATTAACGTTAATCTTTGTACTGATTTTAGGAAGTTATTTTGTATTAAATGGCTCACTTTCATACGGTGGATTTGTAGCGTTTATTATGATTACAAATCTGTTATTTAAACCGTTAGAGTCTATTAATATGGTTATTGAACTATTTCCTAAAGGTATTGCTGGATTCAAAAATTTTAAAGAAATTGTAAATATGGATCCAGAAATTAAAGATAATGACGATGCTATCGAATTTATAGATGAACCAGATACGATTGAATATGAAGATGTATCATTCAAATATTCAGAGAAATTAATCTTAAATCAGCTATCTATCAAAATTGAACAAGGTGAAAAAGTAGCACTAGTAGGACCGAGTGGGGGAGGTAAAACGACAATTTGTTCGTTATTACCAAGGTTCTACGACCCGTTACAAGGTAAGATTAAAATCAATAATCGAGACATTAAATCTTATAAGTTGGAATCATTAAGAAAACAAATTGGTGTCGTACAACAAGATGTATTTCTTTTCGGTGGAACATTAAGAGATAATATTATTTATGGTAATTTAAATGCAACCGAAGAAGAAATTAATTACGCAGTTGACCAAGCACAATTAAGAACGTTTGTAGATGAATTGCCAGAAGGTTTAGATACTGTTGTTGGGGAACGCGGTACAAAATTATCTGGTGGACAAAAGCAACGTATTTCAATTGCGAGAATGTTCTTGAAGAATCCGCCAATTATTATTCTTGATGAAGCAACAAGTGCTTTAGATGTTGAAACTGAAAATAAAATACAATCAGCATTTAAGAATTTATCACGTGGTCGAACATCACTGATTATTGCGCATAGACTGAGTACAATTAGACATGTCGATAGAATTGTATATATCGAACAAGGTCAAATTCAAGAAATGGGCAGTCATGATGAACTCATGGATAAAGGCGGCAAATACAAAGATTTATACATGTCACAGTTTGAACAAATTGATGAATTTTAACATAGTGTCAGAGATCTTTTTGAAAAAAGGTCTCTGCATTTTTATATTTTGAGCTAAATAATAGACTTTCGCTGTAAAGTTGTTATTATAGAGTGGTAATATCTATGATTAAGAGGTGTAACATGAAGATTTCTAAAGGATCAGACTATGGATTGCATGCATTGGCATATTTAATTGCTAAAAGAGACCAACAGCCCATCAATGTTAAAAGTTTATCTGAAACGTTAAATGTATCTGTAACATATTTATCTAAAATATTAACGCAATTAGTAAAGGCAAACGTCATAAAATCTGCATCTGGTGCAAAAGGTGGTTATTACTTAGTTAATAATTGGGAAGACATAACTGTCTATGATATTATTACTGCAATTGATGGTCATCAAAGTACACTTGAAGATAGCTTTGATCACGGTCCAGAATGTAAGATTCAAGCGATATTAACTTCTGCTGAAGATGAAATGACGCAAGCTTTGAAAAATAAAACTTTAAAAGATTTAATGTAAGTTAAATCTTTTTTTATCTATCAATTATAGATATTACGACTCTATAATAGTTATGAAAGGTGGAAATACCATGTTTGATTGTATCGTAATAGGTGGAGGGCCAGCGGGATTAGCGAGTGCACTCACGTTAGGAAGAGCTTTAAAGAAGACGTTAGTGATAGACAATAATAATGCAAGAAATAAAGTGACACAGCATTCACATGCATTTTTAACACAAGACGGTGTAAGACCTGAAGAATTGAGAGCTAAAGGAGAACATGATGTAGATCAATATGATGATGTAACACGTATCAATGACACGGTGTTAAACATATTAAAAGAAGAGCATTATTTTATTGTTGAAACATCCAATCAACAATATAAAGCTAAAAAAATTATGGTATGTACAGGATTGCGAGAAACATTACCAGAAATTGAAGGTTTAAAAGAAAGTTACGGCAAATCTGTCTTTTATTGTCCATGGTGTGATGGATATGAATTGAGACATAAACCATTACTCGTAGCTGTTCAACCTGAACATGTGAAACATATGGCGATGCTCATTAACAATTGGACAGACGATATCGTTATAAGTAGTCGTGATTTTTCATTATTAACTGAAGAAGATAAAGCGTTTATTGAAAGTAAACATATCACATTAGTGGAAAGCGAAGTAGCTGAATTTAAACATCATGAAGGACAAATTAATGAAGTTATCTTTAAAAATGGTGAACGAATTAAGAGAAGCGGTGCAATCATTGGTGTGAAGTGGGATACTGATTTTGAATTTTTAAAAGCGCTCAATATTGAAAGAGAAGACAACGGAAAAATAAAAATTAATGAGTTAGGCGAATCATCCGTACCAGGTTTATTTGTTGCAGGAGAAAGTAAAGATTTCATGGCATCTCAACTTATAGACGCAGCAGCAAATGGGAATCAAATAGCAAAATTTGTAGCAATGCAAATCATTATGGAATCATAAATAAAAGGAGTAGGACGAAAAATATAGTCCTACTCCTTTATTATGATTATTTTTTAGTTATTTTAATATTAATTTCAAAGTCACCAAATTGGACATTGTGGTGTTCGGAATCTGAAGATGGTTGAAGTATTGTGTTCTCGACTCTGCATAACTCTTGGATTAAAGCGTTCTTCTTCTGGGTCTTTCCTATTGAACCTGAATAACTTCTTGGTGGATTTGCCTGCAATTCTAATAGTTCTGATAAAATATCGTCTCTTGTTCTCATATTTATTGCCTCCTAATTTGATAGTTACAATAAAACAGCTCATCTTAAGATTAAGAAGAGCTGTTTAGAGAATCTTCTTATCTTTCAAGTTAAACTTGTTGGATTTAGCACAGTACATACGCCTGTTGCTGAGGTTTCATCGGGCCAATTCCCTCCGCCTACTCTTAATAAGACTACGAGCTATTTTATTGTTTCTTAATCATAACGAATTAATTGCATTTTGTCTAATTTTTTAAAAGCTAAATGTTTAAAAATTTTGAGATGGTCTATATATTAAATGAATATGAAGCATAGGAGGAATAAATTATGAAGTATAAAATGCTTTCTTTATTATTGTCAGCAGGTATCGTGTTAGCAGCATGTGGTAATGGTGACGATGATAATAATGATAAAAAAGATAATCAAAATGATGAAAAAACAGAACAAACAACTAAAGAAAATAGTAACGACGATCAAAATACAGATGATGACCAAGATTCAAATGATGATCAAGATTCAGACGATAATCAAAACACAGACGATGATCAAAACACAGATGACGATCAAAGTTCTGACAAAGCAACTGAAAATACAGTGAAATGGGATGACGTTAAAGTCTCTCCAGAAGATGCTGTGAAAGCTGCACAAAAAGAATCAAAAGGTGAACTTAAAGATCTATCGTTTGAAAAAGAAACAGGCGAGTGGAGTTATAAAGTTGAATTAGTAGATGGAACAAATGAAAGTAAAGTACTCATAAATGCAGATGATAAATCTGTTACGAATGTTGAAAAAGAACAAGAAGATAGTGATGATAATGATCAAACATTCAAATTATCAGATGTCGCTAAATTTGAAGATGCACTTAAAGTAGCACAAGACAAAGCTAAAGGTGATATTAAAGAATGGTCACTAAGTGAAGACAATGGCAAACTTGTTTATTCTATTGAACTAAAAGAAGGTAATAAAGAATCAACAGAATTTACAATTGATGCTAAGTCTAAAGAAATTCTAGAACAAGAAACAGATTAAATTATTATGAAGCATAGGATAATTCATTTTATCCTATGTTTTTTTATGTTCATTGAATGATTATCATTCTCAATTAATAATTCGGAAGAAGTCTGAAAAGATTTTTATTATATAAATACTATAGGTACAGTCTTAGATTTGTATTTTTGATGAATTCTATAAAATTTTTATTGACTATTACACATTATAGGCATAAATTAAAGATGATAATGATAATCAATTAGATGGGGGTGTTATGATGAAAAAGTTAGCAACAACTTTATTAGCAAGTACTTTAATTTTAACAGCGTGTGGGAATAGCGCTGATAAGAAAGAAAATGAAGATAAAAAAGAAACAAAGGAAACGAAAAAGTCTGAAAAAGCGGATTTCTCAAAAGAAACAAAAGCTTATAAAGATTTTACAACTGAACAATTAGATAAATTCTTAGCGGATACTGAAAAATTCGTTGAAGCGGTTAAAGCAGACGATATCGAAAAAGCGAAAGAAATTTATCCTACAGCGCGTATGTACTACGAAAGATCTGAGCCAGTTGCTGAAAGTTTCGGTGATTTAGATCCAAAAATTGATGCACGTTTAGCAGATATGAAAGAAGAAAATAAAGAAGACGAATGGTCTGGTTATCACAAAATTGAAAAAGCATTATGGGAAGATAATACAACAAAAGATATGGCACCAGTTGCTGATCAATTATTAAAAGACACTAAAGAGTTACGTGCAAAAGTAGATACAGTAGATGTTACACCTAAATTAATGTTACAAGGTTCAATCGACTTATTAAATGAAGTATCTAGTTCTAAAATTACAGGTGAAGAAGAAATTTATTCACACACAGACTTATATGACTTTAAAGCAAACATCGAAGGTGCAGAAAAAATCTTTGAAATATTTAAAGATAAAGTAGCAGATAAAGACAAAAAACTTGCTGACACAACTCAAGAAAGATTTGATAATGTTAATAAATTATTAGATCAATATAAGACTAAAGATGGTGGATATGAAGATTATACGAAACTATCTAAAGATGAAACGAAAAAACTTTCTGAAGCTGTCGATAAATTAGGGGAATCTTTAAGTCAAATGGCTGTTATTACGGAGTGATGATTGATGTCTAATAATGAAAATCATATAGCTAGAAGGGATTTTCTTAAGATCGCTGGTGTTGGTGGCGCAGGATTACTGATAGGTTCTACAGGTGTAGGCGGTACTTTTCTTGCATCTCAATACTTTGCTAAAGATAAAACAGGCGTAAAAAATAAAATCAATTTCTATGGTAAATATCAGTCTGGCATCACGACAGAACAACAAAAACATGTATACTTTGTCGTTCTGAGCATTAACAAAATGTCAATTTCAGATGTTAAAGAAATGTTTAAAATATGGACAAATTATAGTGTTCATTTAATGAATGGTGAATTTGTAAAAGAACTTGGTAAAAACAAAATGTTACCTAGTCCAGATACAGGGGAGACGATTGGCTTAGACGCCAGTCGTCTGTCTCTTACTTTTGGTATAAGTCCTTCATTCTTTGAAAAGTTGGATTGAAAAAGCATAAACCAGATTTATTAAAAGATTTACCACATTTTCCTAAAGATCAAATTGATGACAACTATTCAGGTGGAGACATTTGTATACAAGCATGCTCAGATGATCCACAAGTTAATTTTCATGCCATTAGAAATTTAATTAGAGTGGCTAAAGGTGAAGTTTCAATGAAGTGGAGCCAAGCAGGATTTAACTCATTTGAAGAAAAAGATGGTAAGAAAGAAACACCTAGAAATTTATTCTCTTTTAAAGATGGAACAGGTAATCCTAATGTCCAAAATAAAAGTGATTTGAATGAATACGTCTTTATACAAGATGGCTGGGCTAAAAATGGGTCATATTTAGTCGCAAGAAGAATTCAAATGTTGTTAGAAACATGGGATAGAACGGCTTTAGGTGAACAAGAAGCGACATTTGCTAGATACCGTCATTCTGGTGCGCCAATTGGTAAAGAAAAAGAATTTGATACATTTGACCCTGATATTAAAGATAAAAATGGCGAGAACTTGATAGAAAAAGAGTCACATGTCAGTTTAGCAAAAGCAGCTAAAACGAATTTATTAAGAAGATCTTTTTCATATTCAGATGGTATAAATGCCAATACAGGCACTTTTGATGCAGGATTACTCTTTCTATCATTCCAAAAATCACCTGAACAATTTATTAAAATCCAAAGTAAAATGGGTGCTATTGATAAATTAAATGAATATATTACACATCGAGGTTCAGGTATTTTTCTATGTTTACCAGGTGTCCAAGAAGGAGGATATTTATGTGAAACGTTATTCAATCGTATTTAGTTTAGTCGCAATACTATTTATGCTGTTGTCTTTGACCGCTAAAGCAGAAACGAGTTTAAGCGATATTTATATTAGTGTGACGGATGCCAAATCGTCGATACAAGATAAAGACGAAAAGGCATTCGATAAGCATTTCAAAGAGATCAAAGATAATTGGCAAAGTACGAATAAAAAAGACCATAAACTTGTGAAAAAAATAGATCAAGATATCGAAAAAGTTGAAAAAACAACGTCTCAAAAAGATAGAGAAAGTGCGCTAAATACACTGACTTCTGATTTAATTGATTATGAAAAAGTATTAAATCCTGTTGATAAACAGAAGAAACGAGATCAGTTACAAAATGAAATGCAGCCATTGATTAAGAATATAACAAAGGCGATTTCAGATAAAGATTTTGAAAAAGCAAAAACGATTAACAATCAATTAAATGCGACTTGGACAAAGAATGAAAAAATTGTTCGAGAAGAAGATATTGGCAGATATGGTCAAGTTGAAACTGCATTAATGTTTACAAGAATTGAATTAACGAAAGATAAAGTAGACGCTAGTAGTGCACAAATGCAAGTTGATCAATTGAAAAAAGAACTTGATGATTACCATGCAGGGAAAAAATCAGATGCTAAAACAAGCGATCAAGATGTTAACATTTTAAATGAACATTTAGATACTGCGATTAAAAATATAAAAAATGATGATTTAGCGAAATCAAAGCAAGCGTTACAACAATTTATTATTGCATGGCCAAATGTTGAGAGTGAAATTAGCACGAGAAATGGTGCGTTGTACACTAAAATAGAACAGAAAATTCCTCAATATGCAGGTCAACTTGATGCAGATAATAAAGATGACATTGGTAGCCAGTTAGAAACGCTCAATCAAGAAATTAAATCAACCATTTCTAAGACGAGCTATACATTTTGGGATGCAGCTTTAATCTTATTACGTGAAGGTGTAGAAGCACTGCTCATTATTATGGCATTGCTTACTGTAACACGTAAATCTGAACAAAGAAAAGCATCAAAATGGATTGTTACAGGCAGTGTCATCGGTATTGTATTAAGTATTGCGTTAGCTTTCATATTTAAAGCGATATTTGAAAACCTAGGTTCAACAAGAGAATTAACAGAAGGTATAGTAGGTATTGGATCTGTGATATTAATGATTATCGTAGGTATCTGGTTGCACTCTAAATCAAGTTTAGATTCGTGGCAGAACTTCATCAATAAAAATATGGATAAAGCTATGTCTACAGGAAGTATCGTTACTTTCGGGTTAGTCGCATTCTTATCTGTATTTAGAGAAGGTGCAGAGACGATTATCTTCTATTTAGGTATCGTTGGGAAGATTTCAACATGGTCATTAATATTAGGAATTATCGTCGCATCCGTCATACTGGCGTTAATCGCAATCTTCTTTAACCAAATTACAAAATGGATACCAATACATCGCTTATTCTTTATCATGTCATTATTCATATTTATATTGGCATTTAAAATATTAGGCGTAAGTATCCATACATTACAAATATTAAACATAGTACCACAACATACAATTAATCACTTACCATTCATAGACTTAATAGGATTTTATCCAACATACGAAACATTGATACCACAATTAGCATTAGTCATTTTAGTTGTGATTTATTATGCAATGAGTAAGAAAAAATAGAGTAATTTAAAACGCTAAGACAAAGCCATTTGTCTTAGCGTTTTTTAGTATTCGTGATAATTAACATAATAAACTTGATCAATAAATTCTTGTATGAGTTCATCTTCATATTTGTCTGCTAACTTCTCACTCATCTTTTCATCTAAAATTATATTGTCACTTATATAATCTTGATAATGTCTAATCTCATGTGCTAATATTCTTAAAATATTTAAATCACTATCGAAAAGTGACATTTCTTTTTTTAATTGTTCATAGCTATGTGTGGAAACGACTATTCTCGGATACTTAAATAAAAGATTCGGGATATTGGAAGTAACCTAAAGAATCTTCGAGTTCTTTATGCGTAATATGAATATTAACTTTTAAAGGGAATTCCAATTCTTTTTTAATGAAATTTCTAAATTGTACAAAAGCCTTCTTTAAATGAGCACTTATTTCAGAATCAAACTTCAACGTAAGTCCACCTTTATAAAGTGTAGAACTATTATTATAACAAAATAAATATTTGTAAGTTAAATAATAACTGTATTTTCTAATGTTATATTCAAATCGGTCAAAATGATCAATGAGTTCTTTATGTGTAACTTTTTCGTACTCTAAAGTATAGAATTGTGCGATATGATAATTTAAATCATGTAAAATTTCAGAAAGTGCATATTCCAATCTGTTTACAATAATGTTATTGCTCTTCTTAGACACAAGATATTCTTCAATATTATATAAAGAATAATATATATGACGATTATCAAAGTCTACTTGGCAATCTGAAAGATAACCATAAGAACTTATTGGAGCATCATGGATAAAAATTTTAATGTTTTGATTTAATATGTTATTTCTATTTATCCATTTAATATAATTATTGATGCTTAGAACTACACTTGTGTGATTACTTTTATTTATTACTGTTATTTTATTCATCTTCATCATCCTCAAACACTTCTTACAATAAATTATCTATACATTCCAAATATTGTCAATTGAATCTCGCAATCATTCATGACATTTGTCATATGATATTCGTGACAGTTTGTACTTATAACGGGTGGTGTGATTTTTTATAATATAAGTAACTTATAAAGGACGGTGATGATTGTGATTGATGTTCAAAATGTAACGAAAATCTATAATCAGAAAAAAGTTGTGAGTGATGTTTCTTTTCAAATTAATGAGGGTGAATGTACGGCTTTAATTGGTCCAAATGGTGCTGGTAAGTCTACTTTGATTGATATGATTATTGGTGACAGACATCCTAATGACGGGCAAATTATTAGTGATAATCAACAATTAGATAAGAAGCGGATGGGTATTTTGTTTCAAACGACGGCTTTTCCGGATGTGATGAAAGTTAAGGAGTTGTTTTATCTTTTTAAGTCTTTTTATAAAGATACGATTTCGATAGAAACTTTTAAAGAAATTACTCGATTTGATAATGATAAACTTGAACAATTTGCTGCTAAATTATCTGGTGGTGAACGCAGAATATTGGATTTTACATTATCTATTATTGGGAAACCGGACTTTGTCATTTTGGATGAGCCGACAAGTGCGATGGATACTGAAATGAGGAAGCATTTCTGGAAAGTGATTGAGGAAATGAAACAAGAAGGTAAAACGATATTTTATACTTCTCATTATATTGAAGAAGTTGAAAGAATGGCTGACCGAGTTGTTGTACTTAATAAAGGTGAGCTTGTTATGGATAGTACACCTAGAGCGATACGTCATAGCGAAAATAAAACAATGATTCAAATTCCTTTATCGAAAAAAGAAGTAGTGAATGTCCTTAAAAATGTTTCGGTTGAAGCATCTAAAGATATGCTCATCATTACGACTGAAGATGTAAATCCTGTAATTAAAGCTTTTATAGACTATGGCATTGATTTTAATGAGGTAGAAATTATTAAAGAGTCATTGATGGATACGATATTTTCAAAAAACGAAGAAAGGGTTTGATGAGATATGTTATGGGCGTATTTTAAATCTGAATTATTATTGTTAACTAGAAAAAAATCATATTTAATACTTTCGATTATGTTGCCGTTAGTATTTTATTTAATATTCACAGCACTATTAGATTTACCTAAAGAATACGAAGCTAAATTTTATAAAGAATATATGTTTAGTATGGCGACGTTCAGTTTAAGTAGTTTCTGTATTATGACATTTCCATTAGAGATGATAGAAGATAAGAAAATTGGATGGTCTAAAAATTTATTCAAAACACCTTTATCACCAAGTTATTACTATGCAGGGAAAGTAATGAAACTCATGTGCATGTTTTGTTTAGCTATTATCGCTTTATTTTTAACAGGAGCTTTTTATAAAGGTGTTGAAATGTCAGCAGGCGAGTGGATTGGCTCAGGATTGATGTTATGGGTTGGATCTAGCATGTTTTTATCAATGGGCGTTCTTATATCTCAAATAAAAGATATCCAAAAAGCTAGTGCTATCGCGAATATCATATATTTAGGACTTGCTGTATTGGGAGGACTTTGGTTCCCGACAGATCAGTTTCCAGATTGGTTAAAGCACGTATCGTATGCAACACCTACTTATAATTTAAGAGAACTCTCTTTATCTGTGACAACTCAAGGTGGTATACACTTTGTTTCACTTCTTATATTGGCAATTTATTGTATACTGTTTATAAGTATTGCGTTGATTATACGTAAAAAGACGGAAGTGGTTTAATGACATTATTAGAAAGAATTAAAGAGAATCCTATAGGTTCATCAAACTTAATTTATCTCATCTTTCCGATATTGAGTTTAACAGTACTTGGTCATAGAGGACCTTTATGGAGCGGTATATTGGTTACCGCTCTATTTACGATAAGTTATTTAATGATGATTTATGTAGATTTATCTAAAAGGCGCATGCTTAGAAGAATACTTTTAATGGTTCATTTTTTAGGTATATTTTATTTTGTAGACTTTTTTAATGCTTCTCATTTATTATTCTTTTTCTATGCAGCTTATATTATTCCATATGTTTTTCAAACTAAAATGAAATCTATCGAAGTATTAATGTATATTGTGTCGTTTATGATTGCTATTTATATTATTGCAGTTGATCATAGAGACTATTTAATTATTATGATACCTATGAGTATTGTCATTATATTTATTATGTTTGGAAATTTTAAAGCGTTAGAATCTGAACAGTTAAAAGAAGAAATTAGAAGTAAAAATGAACATATTAATACGTTAATTGCTGAACAAGAACGAAATCGAATCGGACAAGATTTACATGATACGTTAGGTCATGTGTTTGCGAATTTAAGTATTAAATCTGAACTTGCGATGAAATTAGTGGATAAAGATATTGATAAAGCGAAAGAAGAAATGGCGTCTGTGAATGAATTATCTAAAGAAGCACTTGTTAAAGTAAGAGCAATTGTAGATGATTTGAAGTTGCAATCTTTTGAAGAAGAAGTGAAGACGATGGAAACATTGTTAGAAAATGCAAACTTATCGTTTGAATTTAACAATGCTGACAGAGCTCAATCGCTCAGTCCAACTCGACAATCAGCACTGTCCATGATTTTGAGAGAAGCGGTTAACAATGTCATTAAGCATGCACAGGCTACTAAAGTAACGGGTGAAATCGTTGAAGAAAATAAATACTTAACATTGGTAATCATAGATGACGGCATAGGTATGAAACACATTGATGAAGATGATTTTAAGAGTATCAAATATCGTGTTCATGCATTAAATGGCCAATTAAAAGTAAGTAATTTAAATAAAGGATTAAAAATGACGATCACATTGCCTAGAGGGGGTGACACATTATGATATCAATTGTTATAGCAGAGGACCAAGAAATGTTACGGAAAGCCATGGTTCAATTGATGGAATTGAATGATGAATTAAGTATTTTAGGAGACTTTTCAAATGGAGAAGATGCGTTGGAAGGAATTCAAAGTCACGAGCCAGATGTAGCAATACTAGATGTCGAAATGCCTAAAATGACAGGATTAGAAGTATTGAAAAAAGTAAAAGATTCGAATTTAAATACGAAAGTCATCATCGTTACAACTTTTAAAAGACCAGGATACTTTGAGAGTGCAGTAGCAAACGATGTTGATGCATACGTATTGAAAGAACGATCAATCGATGAACTCGTCGAAACAATTAAAAATGTGATGGACGGTAAGAAAGAATATAGTGAATCTTTAATGACATCAATGTTTAAAGATAGAAATCCATTAAGCCCGAAAGAACAACTCGTATTGAAAGAAATAGGCAAAGGCTTATCCAGTAAAGAAATATCAAAAGAATTATATTTATCAGACGGCACAATTAGAAACTATACATCGATAATTATAGATAAATTAGAAGCAGATAACCGATTTGACGCATGGCAGAAAGCAATCGAAAAAGGATGGATATAGTGAGGTGCAAGGGTAGTAGAGGTAAGTAGAGAATTTTTGGACCGATACGAAAAATTACCGGTCCAGAAATGAGAAATACGGACCGATAAAAAAATTTACCGGTCCAGAAACGGGAAATATGGACCGATAAAATAAAATATCGACCCGAAAACGGAATTTAC
This sequence comes from Mammaliicoccus sp. J-M41, assembly GCF_022385935.1. Lineage (NCBI taxonomy): Bacteria > Bacillati > Bacillota > Bacilli > Caryophanales > Staphylococcaceae > Mammaliicoccus > Mammaliicoccus sp. J-M41. The sequence goes on from NZ_JAJNIR010000030.1 coordinate 13,280, forward strand.
AGGCCGATAAAATAAAATATCGACCCGAAAATAGTATTACCAGGCCGATAAATGAAAAGCTGAGCCATCATTTGATGATGCGCTCAGCTTTCTTATTGATTATTTTGTTTTTACTGTGTGTATAAACTCATATAATCCGTTTAGTTGATCGAGTTGTTGATTACAATGTTCACTATCATGGCAAATATAATTACCATTTTTAGTATATGTTCCATCACCTTTTGATTTTGTTGTTGATAGAAACATGGAAACATTGGATTCTTTCTTACATATACTACAGATTCCGGGCTTAATGGTAGGTGATAAATCTCCTGATACACCTATCAATTTATCATCTTCATAAAGCACGATAAATTTCTTTTGTTTACCAGAATCATTCCAACCTATATATGAAGACTCTTTTAAGTCTATGTTATCCCATTCTGGATGTTTTAATTTCTTGGTCTTTTTAAAGATTTTTTCAAGTTGCTTACTTGAAGGCTGTTCAAATGGAATTACGTAGCTTTTAAGTCCAAATAATAATTTCTCAATTTGTGCTCGAGAAATCTTTTTATTCATAATGATTTTTGTGAAATCTTCTATTTCAGAATGCTTTTCTTCAAAAAGCTGTGAAATATGGTCGTATGTTATAGCTTGAAACGTATCGATTGTTTTTATATCATTTACAGATTTATAAACGTTAAATAACTGTTCTGATTTTTCTTTAATACTAACGAATTGATATGGTTTAATGTAATTATTCATATTAAATCCCTTCTTTTAAATTATTTCCTTTGATCGTTGGGTATGAATAATTGTAGAGAACATGACACATTTAGTAGCATCTTAAGATCCCTCCTTATCAGACACTAGTATAGTCCTTTAACCATGTAATTTCAAATGTATATTATTATAAAAATTATTCGAAATAGTGTAAAATTAAAAGACAACCGAATATGGTTGGAATTTTTTATTATATGGAGGAATTAATTAATAATTGGGGACCACAATTAGTTTAATCACGTTTATTGTATTACTCGCTTTAACCGGATTCTTTGTTGCGACAGAATTTGCAATTGTAAAGGTCAGATCATCTAGAATTAACTACTTAGCAGAACAGAATTATAAGAACGCTCAACCAGCTAAAAAGGTAGTCGAACATCTTGATGAGTATTTAGCAGCATGTCAGCTAGGTATTACCATTACAGCACTTGGAATTGGTATGGTTGGCGAATCAACATTTGAGTTTATTCTACATCCACTTTATAGTAGCTTCGGATTATCAGAAACGGTTATTCATGTCTTAACATTAGTCAGCGCATTTATTATCGCAACTTATTTACACGTTGTAGTAGGTGAAATGGCGCCAAAGACAATCGCAATTCAAAAAGCTGAACAAGTTACATTATTCTTTGCAAGACCGATCATACTGTTTTACAAATTATTATATCCTTTTATTTTTATTTTAAATGGGTCAGCAAGAATGATATTGAGCTTATTTGGTATGAAGCCTGCGAAAGAGTCAGAATTATATCACTCTGAAGAAGAATTGAAGATGTTGATTAAAGAAAGTCACCAAGGCGGGGAAATTTCATCAACAGAACTAGAACATATTAATAAAGTCTTTATTTATGATGAACTTGTCGTCAAAGATTGTATGATTTCTAAAGATAATATGACAATGATCAATAGTGATGCTAGTCAGCAAGAAGCCATTCAATTTGTAAAGAATGGCTATTATACGAGATATCCAGTTTATCAAGATAATAAAACGAATGTTATTGGATATTTACATGCGAAAGATTTATTGAAAGACAACATACAAGATATAACTGAATTGATTCATGAAATCATATACGTCAAAGAGGCAGATGCCATTCAAAACGTATTAGATAAAATGAAAAAACAACGTGCACATATCGCAATTGTTCATAATGAACACGGTGAATTAGCAGGTATGATTACGATGGAAGACATACTTGAAAATATTGTCGGTAACATTGAAGATGAACACGATAAATAGACGTAAGAAGAACCTGAGCCAAAAAAATGGCTCAGGTTCTTTTATTCTGCCTGTTTATTTTTGGGTGGCCAGATGAAATACGAGATGGTGATAGCTAAATCAATAATGAGCACTATTGACCAAATGTGAATAACGCCATCCATAGCTTCTGTTCTGCTTTTATCATGAATTAAATAAATGATTAAATGTAGAATACCTGTCCCTATAATGTAAGAGAGTAAATGTTTAAACCAACTTTTCGCATATAGTATAGCATACGCGAATCCACTAGGTTTCTCAGGCTTGCTACCTTCTTTCATGACATAATATCTGAAGCGGTCATCTGCCCATTGAATCATACTTTTACCAAAGATAATTGAAACGGATATATAAACAGCAGCAATAGCGTGAGGTGTTTCGGCAGTTGCGCCATTCATTAAATCCACAGCTGTTGTAATTAATAGAATCAAATCAATTACGGGTGTAAGTGCTAGAAAAATGAGCCCAAGCTTTTTCTGTCTGAAGACATATCTTGTGACGAGTCCAAGTAATATAACGACCCAGAAAGCAACTTCACAAAAAATAATGAGCCACACAATAAAATTCATGATTATCCTCCTTTATTTCGTAAGCTTTGAAATTTCTTCGAATACAATCGCTTCAATATCTTCATTAGAGGTCTGTTCTGGATTTAACAATTTATGTAGTGCTAATCCATCAATTAATGCGTGAAGTCTCATTGAATTAAGATGTATATTGATGTTGTCATTTAATAAGTTATCGCGTTCTAAAATCGTTAATACCGTTACACATAATTCGTCTAATCCATCATCTAAAGTACTTTGTCCATATTCATGACTGTCATATCGAAAGGCCATCCATACTTCCATATCAGCTAATCTTTCTTCGTCTAACGGTAAAACGGTGAGTAAGCATGCTTTTACTTTATCAATTGTGTCTTGGTTATCAGAAGTGAGTATTGCTTCGATTCTCCTTCTTACTTTTAGTTCTACTTCAGACATAACTGCACTGAGTAATTCTGAATGACTTGGAAAATAATATCTAATTTGTCCCGGTGTCATTTGTGCGAGTTTTGCAATTTGTCTAACCGTAGATCCCTTTGCACCATTTTCAACAATTGATTGAAAAGCATATTGAATAATTTGTTCTTTTTTTTCTTTATGATTAATAATTTTTGGCATAGTAGAAGTCTAACATATTTTAATACACCGGTGTTAAATAAAAGTTTGAAAAATAAAATATATTAAATAATAAAAATATAAAAATGCATTGACATTAACGTTTGCAATACATATGATGAAATTATAAATTGCATTTTACAAAATCTTTACATTCTTTACAAAAAATTAATAATAGGAGGTATGAGTATGGCGAATTTCTTGAAACCAGCGAAACATATAGATCCTCTGCCAAGTGAGCAGGTAGATGATACATATAAGAAATTGAGACTACAAGTCTTTATAGGGATATTTCTTGGTTATGCTGGTTACTATTTATTAAGGAAAAACTTTTCACTTGCGATGCCAGCATTAATTGATGAAGGCTTTAGTAAGACTGAATTAGGGTTTGCTTTATCAGCTATTTCAATTGCATACGGTTTTAGTAAATTTATTATGGGTACAGTGAGTGACCGGAGTAACGCAAGACTATTTTTAACATTAGGTTTAGTATTAACGGCAATCGTTAATTTATTGATGGGTTTTATACCGGTCTTAACATCTAGTGTATTTATCATGTTTATTATGCTTTTCTTAAATGGTTGGTTCCAAGGTATGGGATGGCCACCATCTGGAAGAGTACTTGTACATTGGTACAGCGTTAGTGAACGTGGCGGTAAGACAGCTATTTGGAATGTCGCGCATAATGTTGGTGGCGGATTGATGGCACCGATAGCTTTACTTGGTATTTCAATTACAGGAACATTGTCATTTGGTTATTTAAAAGGATTTGAAGGTGCGTTTATATATCCAGCTATTATCGCGTTAATTATTGCGATTATTTCATATGTTCTAGTTAGGGATACACCACAATCTATGGGATTACCACCGATTGAAGAATATCGAAATGATTACCCTAATAAAGAGCAGAAAACGTTAGAAGTAGAGCTTTCAACAAAAGATATTCTCTTTAAATATGTATTGAATAACAAATGGATTTGGATGATTGCTATCGCAAATATCTTTGTTTATTTTGTTAGATATGGTGTGTTAGACTGGGCGCCAACATATTTAAGTGAAGAAAAAGGTTTCGATTTAAATGCATCAGGTTGGGCATACTTCTTATATGAATGGGCAGGTATTCCCGGAACATTATTATGTGGTTATATTTCAGATAAAGTGTTCAAAGGTAGAAGGGGTCCAGCAGGATTTATATTCATGTTAGGTGTGACAATCGCTGTCATTGTATATTGGTTAAATCCAGCAGGAAACCCATTAGTAGATAATATCGCATTAGTCGCGATAGGATTCCTAATATACGGACCTGTTATGTTGATTGGTTTACAGGCATTAGATTATGTACCTAAAAAAGCAGCAGGTACTGCAGCAGGATTAACTGGACTGTTTGGTTATTTAGGTGGAGCTGTAATGGCTAATATCATTATGGGATTAACTGTTGATAAATTAGGATGGGATTCAGGATTCTTATTATTAACAATCATTAGTGTCCTTGCGATGTTAAGTTTCATCTTAACTTGGAACAAACGTGGACAAGAAGTTGTAAAATCATAATTATATAAAGTGAAAAGAGACTAGGGCATTTTACCTTAGTCTCTTTTTCTATTTAATGATAAACGTTCGCGAAATTCGATGACACGATTCAATAAATTCTCACTTAATAAATTGTATGATTCTTTCAAAATATTAAAACATTTACCTTAATCTGATTTTCTTCAATTTATATATTTACGGATTAAAGTTTTCGAATTATAATAACGTCATTATAATTCTATATTTTTACATAAGTAATTCGATGTTTACTTCTGGGATTTGGATTAAATTTATTAAGATATCAAAGAATTAGGAGATTTGTTGTGAGAAATATATATGAAATCAAATACCTAAAATATTCTGCTACTAAATATCGCAATCATATAGGTATTTCTTTTTTTGTAGTATTAAAGGGTCGTGTAATGGTCACGATCAAAGAGCATAGTAAAGAATATAAAGAAGGGGAAACGTTTGTTGTTAAACATAATGAGTGGTATAAACTCGATGTGTCAGATGGGAATATCGTTGTACAAATTCATCTGTATGAGTCAATCATAACAACGATGATACCAGAGTTACTTTCATATCATCAGCATGTGGGTATGCAATCAAAGTTAGTCCCTTTGAGAGATCATTTAATTTGCCTGTGTGATTTATATTTAATACAAGAAAACAATCGTAATTTAAAAATAATGAAGCAACTTATTACGATATTGGAATTTTATAGAGAACGATTGACGGTTTATTCAAAAGAATGTCAAATTGTTAATCGGCATATGAACCCAATAATTGATGAAATTAAAGATTATATTTATGAGCATTATAATGAACGTATAACAATCAATACATTCACCGATAAATATCATATTTCTGAATCGTATTTTTCGAAATTATTCAAAGAACAAATGGGTGTGAATTTTAAAGATTATTTAACGGACATTAGATTGTTAAATAGCACGTATGATTTAATTCATACACAAGAAAAAGTAATCGACATTTCTGAAAAACATGGCTTTTATAATGGTTCATCTTATATTTATTCTTTTAAATTGTATTATGGTGTTACACCGAAAAAGTATCGTGATATGACACAACGTAAACAAGTACAAATTGAACGACAAAGCTTTTTTAATGAAGTAGATCGTGAGCGAGATTTATCAGATGAGGAAGTTAAATATTATTTAAAAAAGTTTCAAGAGGATTATTCAAGTATGATATGTACATAAAACTTTCGCATTTTTAACAAAATAAAACCTCCCAATCTTTTATAAGGTTAAAGAGATTGGAAGGTAAATGATTCGTATTATGATTGTGCGATGTATTTTTTAATAACTTCTTTGTTCTTTTCTTTGAAGACATCGTTGTGGCTCGATACACGGCCGCCTGCTTGTGCTTCAGGGTCGATATAGCTTTTAGCTAAGTTTGCAGCATTTGCAGCATCATTGAAACAAGAAGCAATCAAATGAACTTTTGCATCATGTTTAATGATATCCCCAGCACCGAAAATACCAGGAACTGAAGTTTGAGCATTTCCTAAACCTTCAATAAAGAATTCATTCACTAAATTAACTTTAGTTTGTGCGTTATGAAGTAATTCTGATTCACGATCAAAACCATGACTAATGATGACTTCATCAACAGGTATGATTTCTTGTTCCTTTGTATCAACATGTTCTAAAACAACTTCTGTGATGACTGGTTTATCAGGATCACTGTTAAGTTGTTTAATAACCATACTTGGTTTCTTAGAGATATCAAGCTTATCTAATAATTGTTTCATATGCTCATGACCAGAAATTTCTTCTTTTCTGTAGCAAAGCGTAACACTTTTCGCATATTCTGATAAATCACAAGCCCAGTCTAATGCAGAGTTTCCCGCTCCCGAAATTAATATGTGCTTGTCTTTAAACTTCTGAATTGACTGCACAACATAATTTAAATTAGATAATTCAAAACGCTCAGCACCTTCAATATCTAAAGTTAATGGTTTAATAATGCCACTACCAACAGCAATAATGACAGATTTTGAATGATACTCATGACCTTTTTCTGTATATATAATAAAATGTTGTTCTTCAACTTTTTTAATATCAATAACTTTTTCTTCTAAGCACACTTCTGGACCGAAATGTAAGCCTTGTTGAACTAAATCTTGAATAACTTCATAACAAGGTTTTGGCGCAAGTGCCCCTATATCCCAAATGACTTTTTCAGGGTAGACGTGCATTTTACCGCCTAATTTATTTTGGAAATCAACTATTCTAACACTCATTCCTCTTAACCCAGAATAGAAACTTGCAAATAATCCCGCTGGCCCCCCGCCGATAATCGTAACGTCTGTAATATTCATCAGTCATGATTCCTCCTAATTATTTCAACTTACGATTATTATCCTATATTTGCAAATGATAATCAATATCAATGACGGAATTGTCATAATTTTTTAATTAAATACATATGTAAAATATTTTTAGATGAATAAAAAATGGGCGAGAATACTTGTGTGAATCGGGAGTGACAGGGGGTGTATTTCAGTGATTTTGAAAAATGAGTGTGAGTTAGGGATGTCGTTAGGGACAGAATTCCGAGAAATGTCCGCAAGAGAGGTTGTTAGGGACAGAATTCCGAGAAATGTCCGTAAGAATGGCCCGCATAATTACCAGAGTTCGAAATAATGGAAGTTACAGCATTCTAACTACCACAATTCCGAATAATGAAAATTAGCACACTCATACATAATGAAAGGCTGAGACAATTTTCATGTCTCAGCCTTCTTATCATACTTATGCGATTGGGAAGAGTGATTCGATAAGTTGAATGTTCTCTTCAGTTAAGTTGACTTCTAATGTTTTTAAGTTGTCGATAACTTGTTCGCCTCGTTTAGCGCCTGGTATGATCACATCTAGAGATGGTTTTGTTAAATAATATGCTAACACAATATGTGCTACGTCTACGCCATGCTCTTGTGCGATTTCTCTAAGTTTGTCTACTTTTTTTAGATTTTCTTTAAAAGCTTCACCTTTGAATTCAGGTTTTTCTGCTCGTAAGTCATCAAACGTTGTATTTTCATCATATTTACCTGCTAATAATCCTGCAGCTAATGGGAAATATGGAATAAATGTAATATCATGTTCTGCTGTGTATTCTAAGATGTGTTCATTCTCACGATTTAATAAATTATATTCATGTTGAATAACATCTACATTACCATTTTTATTGGCTTCTTTAAGTTGTTCTAAAGTGAAGTTAGAAACGCCGATTGCCTTAATTTTTCCGGCATCTTTTAATTCTTGTAAAGCTGCAACTGCTTCGTCTTTAGGTGTTTCGTCATCTGGGAAATGAATATAATATAAATCTATATAGTCAGTTTGTAATCTTTTAAGGCTGTTTTCAACTTGTTCTTTTAAAAATGCAGGTTCGTTAGATAATTTCGTATCATCACCGTCAAAGTAGTGAGCGCCTTTAGTAGCGATCACGACATCTTCGCGATTGTATTCTTTAACGACTTCTCCGACAAGTTCTTCTGATCTTCCTGGACCATAGATGAAAGCAGTGTCTAATAAATTAACGCCATTGTCTAAGGCAGCTCTAACGACATTTTTACCTTGTTCTTCATCAAGGTTTGGATATAAATTATGACCACCAACAGCATTTGTTCCTAAACCAATTGGGTTAACTTCAATATTTGATTTACCTAATTTTACGCGCTTTGCCATTTCAATCATCCTTTTCTCATTGTTTGTTTTAAATTTGAATAAGTTTGAATTAAAATTCTTCATAAGTTGCTGGGTCTTGATCTTTAAGACGTCCATCAGCTTTTGTTAATGCATCGATTGCGTGTAAATCTTCTGATTCTAAATAGAAATCAAACACATCTAAATTTTGTAGTTGTCTAGCATTAGATGTTGATTTTGGAATTGGAACAATACCATTTTGAACATGCCATTTTAAAATGATTTGTGGAATTGTTTTATTATATTTTTCAGCGATTTTACCAATTTCTTTATCGTTTATGACTTCTGAAGCGCGACCTAATGGACTCCAAGCTTCTATTATAATACCTTTTTCTTGATGATATTCGAGTACATCTTTTTGGTTGAAATAAGGATGTAATTCTATTTGGTTAACTGCAGGTAGTACGCCAGTTTCTTTTTCTAATGTATCAATATGTTCTTCTAAGAAATTACATACACCAATAGATTTAATAAGGCCAAGTTTCTGTGCGTCTATGAGTGCTTTCCAAGCTTCAACATATTTGCCTTGTTTAGGATTTGGCCAGTGAATTAAATATAAGTCAATATATTCTACACCTAATCGATAAATCGATTCTTGTATAGCAGTAATGGCTTGATCATAACTATGATAACGACCAGGTAGCTTTGATGTTACGATAATTTGATCGCGACTAACATGGCTTTCTTGTATCGCTTTTCCGACAGTACCTTCATTTTCGTAGTTATATGCAGTATCTAATATGCGATATCCGTTGTTTAATGCATTTACGATTGCATGAACACCTGATGATCCATTCAATTTATACGTACCAAATCCTACTTGCGGTAACACTTGTCCATCATTTAAATGATAATTTTCCATGATAAAATGCCTCCTATATAAATATAATGACTGTACACTTTTAAACTATATCATACCTCTTTTTGTAGATAGGAATAATCAGCTTATAAATATTTTTTGTAAAACGTATTGAATTCATATAGTGAATGTAGTAAGATGTATCTCATTGCGCAGGATAAGTAGCTAATAGCTAGAGTCATATTATTGAGAAAAGAAGGGTTAAAATGGAGCGTGTATGTGTCATATCATTAAGCATTATAGATGCAATCATGATACTCATGTTGGTACTGTTTAATACGGCAATTATTTCTAATATTTATGTATTAACAGTTTATGCTTTAATCATGGTACTGGTTTCTGGTTATATCGTATATTTAGCTATCAGTATGAAATGTGATCAATCTATTAATCAATTTGATCAATTTTCTAAATAATTAAATTTAACGAGTAAAAATGTATATGATTGAAAATTCCACGAATAAGCCTTTATGGTTTGTTCGTTTTTTTATTTATATAAAAATCGTAAATAGTATGTAAAAATGTAGTAACATACTTTTACGTTGCATGTTATAATAATGGTGCTTTTAATTAAACGAAAAGGGTGGACAATAAACAATGTTTTTAATCATCAACATAATTGGTTTGTTGGTATTCATTGGTGTCGCTTTTCTTTTTTCTAGAGACAAAAAGAATGTTGATTGGAAATCAGTCTTAATACTAATTGTCATTAACTTAGTATTAGCATGGTTCTTCACACAATTTTCTTTCGGGGCGAGATTCGTTAAAGGTGCGGCTGACGGCGTATCATGGCTTTTAGAATCTGCTTTTTCGGGAATTGGATTTGCATTTGGTAGCTTTACAGCACCAGGACCAGGGAAAATGGATATGGCAGTTTCAGCGTTACTACCAATTTTACTAGTTGTACCAGTATTCGATATTTTAATGTATTTAGGTATTTTACCGAAATTTATTTCAATGTTAGGTTGGGTTATTTCAAAAGTAACAAGACAACCTAAATTTGAGTCATTCTTCTCAATTGAAATGATGTTCTTAGGAAATACGGAAGCATTAGCAGTTTCATCTAAACAATTAACATCTATGAATAAAGTCAGAGTACTTACGCTTGCAATGATGTCTATGAGTTCTGTATCAGGGGCAATTGTTGGTGCGTATGTCACAATGATACCAGGAGAATATGTATTAACGGCAATACCATTAAACATCATTAATGCGATTATTGTAACAACAATTTTAAATCCATTTGATTTAGACCCAGAAGATGATGTCGTGGCTGAGATAGACGAAGGGGAAAAACAGCCATTCTTCTCATTCTTAGGGGATTCAGTTATCAATGCAGGTAAACTTGTATTAATCATTATCGCATTTGTTATCGCATTTGTTGCGATTGCAGACTTGATCAATAAATTACTAGGTATTATGGATCCAATTCCATATTTACCAAACATAAGATTAGAGTATATCCTCGGAATCTTTATGTTCCCATTTGCAATTTTACTTGGTATGCCAGTTGGAGAAGCGTGGGTAGTTGCTCAACAAATGGCTCTTAAGATTGTAACAAATGAATTTGTTGTCATGAGCACGATCAGTAAAGAAATAAGTGAGTATTCAACACATAGAGCAGCAGTAATTAGTACATTCTTAGTATCATTTGCTAATTTCTCTACTATTGGTATGATAATAGGTACTTTGAAAGGTATCGTCAAAGAAGATGTATCTAATTTCGTATCTAAATACGTACCATTGATGTTGTTATCAGGTATATTAGTATCACTATTAACAGCAGCATTCGTTGGATTATTTGCTTGGTAAGTTCAATAAACACTTTTAAAGTTTAAATTTAAAAGCAACAAGCACATTTAATGTACTTGTTGCTTTTTTTTATAAAGGGGGATATATCATGCTCAAAAAAGTATTAGATATATCGAGTATTGTTTTGTGGTTAATTTCTGTCATATTAATAATGATTAACTTTGCTGATTTACCTGACAAAATTCCGAGTCATTATAATTTTGCAGGAGATGCAGATGCATGGTCGACTAAGACTTTTATATTCTTTATGCCTGTATTAGGATTATTGTTATGGCTTATGCTTCATTATTTAGCCAGCAATCCAAAGTTAGATAAATACATACATGTTCCATCACTTTATGGTCAACCAAATAAAGCCCAAATTGAAAATGCTAAATTATTAATTTACTTTATTAAATTTGAAATGATGGCATTATTTACATTTCTCGTCATTAAAGACTTGTATACGGCGCTTGGTATGCCTTTTAAATTGGGTGTTTGGGAATCGATAATTATTTTAAGTGTGTTAGGCGTGACGATTATCATATTTATGGCTCGAAATCATATGTTAGATAAAAATGAAAATACGAAATGAGTGAAGATAAATGTCTGAATGTACTTGGCCAAGTAGTGATTTAATGAAAAAATATCACGAAGATGAATGGTGTAGAATTAATAAAAATGATGATTACATCTTTGAGATGCTATCATTAGAAGGTGCGCAAGCTGGCCTGTCTTGGGAAACGGTCATTCAAAAGCGTGAAGCCTATCAAGCAGCTTTTAAACAATTTAAAATTGATCAATGCGCAGCGTTAACAGATGAAGAATTAGAAAACATTAAAACTGAATATAATGTCATTAAACATATAGGTAAGATAAAGTCCGTAAAAAGTAATGCATTATTAGTTCAAGAAATACAACAAACATATGGTAGCTTTGCAGATTTTCTTTGGTCATATGTAGATGGCAAGCCGATTATAAATGAATGGCAGGACATGTCAGAAGTTCCGGCAGAAACAGAGCTTTCTATTAAATTAAGTAAAGACTTAAAGAAATTAGGCTTCAAATTTGTTGGACCTAAAATTATGTATTCTTTCTTGCAGAGCATCGGTATTATCGATGATCATCTCATTACCTGTCCATATCACAGTTATAATAGAAATAAAAAGGGTTAGGACAATCGTTAAAGCTTGTCCTAACCCTTTGTGTTATTTCAAAATTATGCATCTTTGTCATTATTAAGATTTGTTTGAATAAATGATTCTACTGAATCTCTTAATTCGTTAAATTTCTCGGTATCCATGTTCAAATCTTTGAATGTTTTGTAAATTTCTTCTAAGATTTGACCTTGTGTTTCGACACCTGATTCAGTAAGAGAAACACGTAAGTTTCTTTCATCATTAATCGCTCTTTCACGATTAACGAATCCTTTTTCTTCAAGTTTCTTTAATAACGGTGTTAAAGTCCCAGAATCTAAGTATAGTCTGTCGCCTAAAGTTTTAATATTGATTACTTCGTTTTTATCTATAGCTACAAGAACGATATAACCTGTATATGTTAGGTTATATTTCTTCAATATCGGTGTATATTTTTTTATAAGCTCTTTTGACGCAACATATAACATGAATCCAAGTTGTTTGTTGATTGGTGGTATATCCATTTCATTATCCTCCTTACGTCAAAATTAAGCCTATTATGAAATGAAAACAAAGTCAAGCTATTTACGAAATGTTCATAAAATAGAAAAAATATCGCACTCAATTCAGTTTTGGAAAATCTCAGTTATAATATAAATTAGAATTTTTTTGAAAGAAAAGTTAAATTGTAATGTTATTTTTGATATTCTATTATAGATATAAAGATAAAGTGAGGTGTATAGTATATGAATCAACAACGTTATCCTAAATCTTTAGTTCAAGAGATTGTGATGAATGCTGGTTTAGTCTTGTTAGAAGCGGGATCGGAGGCTTTTAGAGTTGAAGATACGATGTATAGAATGGCTAAACGATTAGGGTATCCGAATAATCAATGTTATGTCAGTTCAACGATTATAAATTTCGCTTTAGATATTGATGATAATATTAGAGTTTATAGAGTTAGTAAACGAGATACTAATTTAGGCAATATCCACCGAGTAAATAATATTTCTAGAATGTTAGATAAAGGGCAAATATCTGCTGAAGAAGCATTGAAGCGTATTCGTACTATACATAAATCTCCATTACCATACTCATTACCGTTTAAAATGATTGCTGCAGGTTTCATTTCGATTTTCTTCCTATATTTATTTAGTGGACATAAAGAAGATATCATCGCTACATTTATTGGTGGTGCAATAGGTTATTCTATAGTAGAAATCCTACATTCATGGACACGTGTTAAATTTATAGCAGAAATTATAGCGGCAAGTGTCATCGCATTAATCGCCATTTATAATCAAATGTTATTTGGAGGAGAAGCGTTAAATATTGCGATTATATCTGCAGTTATGCCGATTGTGCCAGGTGTACTTATAACGAATGCGATTCAAGATTTATTTTTAGGACAATTATTAGTTGGTATATCTAAAGGATTAGAAGCAACTTTTACTTCTATTGCCATTGGTGTAGGTGTAGGTATCGTGTTGTTAATATTCTCATAAGAGGTGAATTATGGTTATAACGATAATATTAAACATTGTATTTAGTTTTGGTACGTCATTCTTATTTGCTTTATTATTTAATTCACCTAAATATTTATTAACCCCGGCTGGTATCGTTGGTGCCATCGGGTGGGTTGCTTTTCAAACGGGTATGATAGTAAATGGATCTGATGTACAATCTTCATTTATTGGCGGTTTATTTATAGGTGTGGCAGGACATATCATGAGTAGAAAATTCTTCTCACCAGTTATTCTCTTTATTATTCCTGGTATCATACCACTTGTACCTGGGGGCACAGCCTATGAAGCAATTAAAAATTTAATATTAAATGATTATCATGAAGCATTAATTACGATGATAAAAGTTGCACTTATCTCAAGTTCAATAGCACTTGGGTTACTCATAGCAGATTTATTATCGAAAGTTTACTATAAATTTAAGAAACATCGACAATTAAATAAAGTTAAATAAAAAGGTTATCACGCATGTATTGTCATTAATAAGCGTCATAACCTTTTATTTTTATTCGTAAATATATTTAAGGACTTCTAATGCTTGGTCTACTGTCTCAACGGTGACATTCGCTTTGTTAGATAACTCTTTAAGTGGGTGAATTAAGTCAGTTGGTCGTATAAGTATTAACGGCTTGTTTAAAGCAATCGCCGTAGAAGCATCCATTGCCGTATTCCATTGTTTATATTTTTCACCAAATAATGCAATAACAACATCTGCTTTATTCATTAACACTTGTGTACGAAAATTATTAATATCAGAAGCGGCATGATCTTTATAATAATTATTAGGTTGCTCACCTAAAATAGATTCGCCAATATTATCAGAACAATCATGGTTAGTTTGTGGACCAACAAACGTTAGTGGTAAATTGTGCTGTTCCGCTTTCTGAGTGATTTCTTCTCTCCAATTATCATGAATTTGTCCTGCTAAATAAATCGTTAAATTTGTCATACGAATATTCACTCCTTTTTTATTAGTTTAACATATTTAAAACAATCGCTTTCTTTGATATGATTAGAAAAATATAAATAAAAAAGTATGGAAGAAGGCTCTCAATATGCATACAATCGAAAAAACAGCTATTCAAGAAAATGAAATAGAAGCTTTATCAACAATATGTAGAACGACTTTTAAAGATACATTTATAGACGACATGCCACAAGAAGATATGAATCAATATTTTGAAGAAGCATATAATCATGAAATACTTTTAAGCGAACTGCAAAACAAAGAATCATGGTACTTCTTTGCCAAAATCAATCAAGAAATAGCAGGGTATATGAAACTTAACATTGGATCAGCACAAACAGAACCAATGGGAGATGACTATCTAGAAGTACAACGTTTATACATGTATAAACAATTTCAGTCAAAAGGAATTGGCAGTCAACTCATGAAAAAAGCCTTTGAAATTGCTAAAGAACAACAAAAATCAAAACTGTGGCTAGGTGTATGGGAACATAATCACCAAGCACTGAACTTCTATACTAAACATGGCTATAAAATAGTAGGATCTCATCAATTCGTAGCCGGTAATGACATATCAACCGACTATATCGTTGAGACAGAAATATAGTGATGAATATAATACATAAAAAAGAGACCTAATTCCAGGTCTCTTTTTTTAAGGTAAATATGAATCATTTTATAAATTCTACATAAAATCTGAAAAGTAATCTCTATATTTAAAGTTAACATATGATCCGATTATAAAAGTGATTAGGAGAAAAACAAAGTTATATATCACTAAATCCCAATTATTAATAAAGAACCATTCTTTATATAGAATCGCTGATCGGTATCCCTCAGCTAGAAAATAAATGGGGTTATATTTGATGATATTTATGACAATTTTATTATCTGGTAGATAAAGAATAGATGATACAAAAAATAACATTCTCATTAAAGCTTGTATAATCATTTGAGTGTCTCTGATTATTACATTTAAAGTCGATGTAAATATAGCTATAGATATCGAAAGTAAAAGTGCATATGGAATAAATATTAATAATTGTATTAAATATATAGATGGTGTGAATCCAGCAATAAAGCATATTAAAGTTATAATACCCAATATCACTAAATGACTATAAAATTTACTCACTACGATATAACTAGGTAATATTGAAATTGGAAAGTTCATTTTTGCTACTTGATAATATTTCATAGTAATAGACCTAGTTCCATCTAGAATCCCCTGATTAATAAAAACCACATACTTATTCCAACTATTAACCAATAAATAAAGGGAATATCTTCTATTTGCTGATTGTTTTTAAATCCAAGGCCAAAAATAAACCAGTATATTGCAATTTGGATCATAGGGTTTATTAACTCCCATGCCGTACCTAAATAGTTATTCGTATTTGCAATTCTAATTTCAAAATTAGCTAACCTTTTAATTAAATAAATATTTTTAACCTGTTCTTTTAAAATGAATACAAAAGATGACATACACGTGCGCCTACTTTATTTAATAATTATTGTTTTTACATAATTCAACTATAATTCCGTTTATTTGTAAATATTGTTTTGAAGTAGGCGATCTTTGTTGTAAAATTAACTTAAACGTAGTGAATCATAGGCAGAAAAATATATTATGTAAATCACTGCACCTTAGACAAAGGATCTTAATAATGGTGTATTTAGGAGTGATTGCATTGCTATTCTTAATAATTATTTTATTCATTGTAGGCTATACTGCTTTTGAAACATGGGGACAGGTTTATGGAATAAAGAGATATAATAAAAAAGTTTCCAAAAAGCTATTTAGAAGTATATTAGTAACAAATATAGTATTGTCTATATTATTTATCATTATCTTTGGTTTTGCTTATTAATCGAAGATATTAGAAATCATGTGTATTGAATTGGAAAAATTATGTTAATTTTACACATGACATGAAATGCAATAGGTGGTATAATGTTACTAACAAAAGCAATTGTTGTGACTCAACACCACCCCCCCTCACTACTGCCATAGTGAGGGGGTTTTTGATTGTGTAATTAAAACCATACGCTATGCGTATGGTACAGTATGGTTTCACCCTTGTATTAAAAAATGCATCTCTACATGCTAGAATAATATTTGGTCAGCCAACCAAAATTAACAACACGAGGAGATGCATTAAATGTCATCA
>NZ_JAJNIR010000031.1:0-28960 GCF_022385935.1 Mammaliicoccus sp. J-M41
GATTCGAAGACTACAGGCTGAGAACATGCCCGCGGAAAGCATGCGCATAAAAAAATGCCGGCAAAGTCTAAGACTTTGTCGACACTCTGAACTGAGACATGTCCTCATGTCTCAGTTATATATATGCTAATTAGTTATATACACCTTGATCTCTCAAGTATTCTTCATAACTGATTTCTTTAGAAATTGCGCCGTCTTCTTTGATTTCAATTACACGGTTAGCGATTGTATTGATAAATTCAAAGTCATATGAAGTAAAGATTAATGATCCTTTGAAGTTCTTCAATCCATCATTGACTGCAGTGATACTTTCTAAGTCTAAGTGGTTTGTTGGTTCATCGAGTAATAATACGTTAGAGTTTGACAACATCATTTTACTTAACATACATCTTACTTTTTCTCCACCTGAAAGGACACTTGCTTTTTTCTTAACTTCTTCACCACTAAATAACATGCGTCCAAGGAATCCTCTTAAGAATGTTTCTGTTTGTTCTTCTGGTGGTGCATACTGTCTTAACCAGTCAACTAAGTTCATTTCTATTCCTTCGAAATAATCTGAGTTATCTTTTGGTAAATATGATTGTGTAGTTGTAACGCCCCATTTAACTGTTCCTTCATCTGGTTCAATTTCACCAGCTAAAATACGAAGTAGGGTAGTTTTAGCAATCTCACTTTCTCCGATTAATACAGCTTTATCATTTGGATTCATTGTAAATGAAACGTTATTTAATACTTTTTGACCGTCAATTGTTTTTGAAAGACCTTGAACTTGTAATAAGTCGTTACCGATTTCTCGTTCAATTGTGAAATTAACGAATGGATAACGTCTTGATGATGGTTGAATGTCATCGAGTTCAATTTTTTCAAGCATTTTCTTACGGCTTGTTGCTTGCTTAGATTTAGAAGCGTTCGCACTAAATCTTGCGATAAAGTCTTGTAATTCTTTAATACGTTCTTCTTTTTTCTTGTTTTGGTCTTGAGCCATTTGAGTAGCAAGTTGACTTGATTGATACCAGAAGTCATAGTTTCCGACAAATAGTTTAATTTTGCCGTAGTCTAAGTCAGCTATATGTGTACATACATTGTTTAAGAAATGTCTATCATGTGATACGACGATAACTGTATTCTCAAAATTAATTAAGAAATCTTCTAACCAAGCAATCGCTTTAATATCTAAACCGTTTGTAGGCTCATCGAGTAATAGAACATCTGGCTCACCGAATAAACTTTGAGCAAGAAGTACTTTTACTTTTTGGTTGTTTTCTAATTCAGACATCATTTTGTCATGTAATTCGTCTTTAATACCTAAACCTGAAAGTAATACAGATGCATCCGCTTCTGCATTCCATCCGTTCATTTCAGCAAACTCACCTTCAAGTTCTGCTGCACGCATACCATCTTCATCTGAGAAATCTGGTTTCATATAAATTTCGTTTTTCTCAGTCATAACTTGCCATAATTTTTCATGACCTTTTAATACAACATCAATCACTTTTTCATCTTCGTGCGCAAAGTGATCCTGTTTTAATACTGCTAAACGTTCATCTTTACCAAGTGAAACATGACCTGATTGAGAATCTAATTCGCCTGATAATACTTTTAAGAACGTTGATTTCCCAGCTCCATTAGCACCGATAAGTCCGTAACAGTTACCTGGTGTGAACTTAATATTTACATCTTCAAAAAGCTTACGATCACCGAAACGTAAACTTACATTCGTAACTTGTAACATTAAATGACTCCTTTTCATTAATACTTCTACCGATGAATTATATCATAAATGAAACAAAAATGGGCAAGAGTTTGAACAGTCGTTACACGAAGCAAAATGCATGTTATAATGAATAAACGAAAAACATATGAATGGAGAATGACATGACAAACGAAAAAGATACGCTTGTAGGTCGCATAGACTTTTTAAAAGTGGATAGATTGGAAGGTTCAACTTATCATTTACTTGGACCAAATAGCGAACCTATTAAAATGAATGCTTCAGAAGTCGAAGATGACGATCAATTAGAAATCGGTGAAGATTATAGTTTCTTTGTATATCCAAGCCGATCTGGAGAATTATTTGCTACACAAAACATGCCAACTATTACAAAAGACCGTTATGATTGGGTAAAAGTATTGAGAGTAGACCGTGATGGTGCTGCAGTAGATGTAGGATTACCTAGAGAAGTACTCATTCCATGGGAAGATCTACCTAAAGTTAAAGAACTATGGCCACAAAACGGTGACATGATATTCTGTACACTTAGAATAGATAGTAATAGTCAAATGTTTGCGAGATTAGCAACAGAAACAATCGTCGACACGATGTACAAAACGGCTGAAGAATCTATGTTACATCAACATGTAACAGCAAGACCATATCGTTTATTAAGAGTAGGTACTTTCCTATTATCTGAAGATGGTTATAAAATTTTTGTGCATGAATCAGAACGTAAGCATGAACCAAGACTAGGCGAAGAAATGGATGTCAGAATCATCGGGGTAAAAGAAAACGGTGAATTAAATGGTTCATTCTTACCATTGGCACATGAAAGACTAGATGAAGATGGCCAAGTGATATTTGATTTGCTTGTAGAATATGACGGAGAATTACCATTCTGGGATAAATCAAACCCAGAAGCAATTAAAGAAGTCTTTAATATGAGTAAAGCAAGTTTCAAACGTGCTATCGGTAGATTATATAAACAAAAATTGATCACAATCGAGACTGGTAAAATTACCATCACTAAAAAAGGTTGGGCTCAAGTTAAAAAAGAAGACTAATCATAAAACCAAACTGACACTTCTAAATGAAGTTAAGTTTGGTTTTTTATTGCGATTATATTCCATTTAATTACAATATTGACATAATTTAAAAAGCGTTGTAAATTATAAATGTAACAATATCGAACATTAATAAACAATTAAATGTTTGGATCGTGACTATTCAATTAGGCGAAAACCACAATTCTTGAGGTGCATCAGTCACCTCTAAGTCTTGTGGTATTTTTTATTTCAAATGATTGGAGGTATTGCTGCCTATGATAATCAAACAAGTCCTTAACAATAATGTTGCTATTGCCATCACTGAAAATGGTGAAGAAGTAATCGCTATGGGGAAAGGGATCGTGTTCTCAAAAAAGAAAGGTGATTTCTTATCTCATCAAACACCCGAGAAAATCTTTAGACTCGATAATCAAGAAGTGAGATTTCATTTACAGTCATTAGTTAATGATGTACCCGTACCTATTATTACGACATGTTGTGAAATCATAAATGATGTTCAACATAAATTTGATTTTACGTTTCAAGATTATATTTATGTCACGTTAACACACCATTTACATCACGCTGTCAATATTCATCAAAACAACCAAAAGATACAGACATTTTCTATTGATGTTAAAAGCATTCATCCTCGTGCATTTGAATCTAGTTTATACGCATTGACGATTATTAAACGAAATTTAAATATTTCTTTTCCAGCATATGAAGCAAATAATCTAGCATTACATTTTATCAATGCTGAGCAGCCTGAGGGTATCGAAAATCAAACCGCTTATAAAAATAAAAATATTCAACTGAACGATTTAATCAATTGCTTAAATCAAATAGGTATCACACGGAATAGGTCCAATGAATATTATAATGATAGATTCATTCAGCACTTAAAGTATTTAACGGAACACATTCTTGATTATTCTGAAGACTTATCTCAACAAGTTGATATATCATTCCAACAGCATTTAAAAACACACTATCCAAATTCTTATTTGTATGCAAAAGACTTATATAACGCCATATCAAGAAAGTTCAATATTGTTATTAATCAACATCACTTGTTCTATTTTCAGTTGCATATAGAACGCATAATATCATCACAAAAAGGAGGCACAACAAAAGATGAGTAGAGAAGAGAATATGATGGTAGGTTTCACTATTGTTGCGATAGCTGGGGATGCAAGAAGAGAAGTTATGGCTGCTATGGAAAAAGCTAAAAACGGACTATTTGATGAAGCGCGTAGTCATATTGAAAGTGCAAATACATATATAACGGAAGCACATAAAGAACAAACCCAATGTTTAGCTCAAGAAGCAAGTGGTGAATCATCTGAATTAAGTTTTATTATGGTACACGGTCAAGATCACTTAATGACAACGATGGCACTACGTGATTCTGTAAATTACATCATTGATATTTATGAACAACTTCAAACTTTAAAACAAAATTGGTGATACATGTGAATAAGATAATTAAATTTATTGAAAAGATGAAACCATTTTTTGAAAAAGTGGCTTCTAATCCATACTTAACAGCAATTAGAGATGGCTTCGTTGCATTAATGCCAGTTATTTTATTTTCATCATTATTTATTTTAGTTGCTTACGTACCGAACGTTTGGGGATTCCATTGGCCAAAAAATATCGAAACAACCATTATGAAAGTTTATCAGTTCACGATGGGTATGTTAGCACTTTATATGGCAGGAACCGTTACGAAATCATTAACTGACAATAAAAACTTAAAATTACCTAAAACGAACCAAATCAATGTCATTTCAACATTCGTAGCTGCCGAATCTTCATTACTAATTGTAGCGATGAATCCCGTTAAAGACGGTATAAGCATTGACATGCTTGGTACTAAAGGACTTATCGCATCATTTATCGTGGCATTTGTAATACCGAACATTTATAAATTCTTTATTGGTCGAAATATCACAATCAAGATGCCACCTCAAGTACCTGGTAATATCGCACAAGCGTTTAAAGATATGATCCCGTTTGCCGCTTCTGTCGGTTTATTCTGGATTATCGATATCGCCATTCGTCAAATTGCTAATGGTAACTTAGCAGAATTGGCGACAATTATACTGTCACCATTATTTACTGCTGCAAATGGTTACTTAGGATTTGCGATTATCTTCGGATTTATAGCTTTCTTCTGGTTTATAGGTGTACATGGACCATCTGTAGTAGGTCCTGCTGTTATTGCGATTATGTATAACAACCAAGTTGAAAACTTAAGATTATTTAGAGAAGGTCAACACGCACATATTGCATTAACACAAAGTACACAAGACTTTGTAGCACTGATTGGAGGTACTGGTGCCACATTCTTAGTTCCATATATATTTATATTCTTGTGTAAGTCTAAAGAACTTAAAGCTGTTGGTAAGGCGTCATTTATTCCTACAACATTTGCTGTAAATGAACCTTTATTATTTGGTGCACCAATTATTTTAAACCCTGTATTCATGATACCTTTTATCGTGACACCAATTCTTAACTCATGGGTATTGAAATTCTTCGTAGAAAATCTTGGTATGAATGGTTTCATGCATTTCTTACCATGGCCGACACCAGGACCTATAGTTATTTATATGGCATCAAACTTTGCGCCATTATCTTTATTATTAATTGCCGTTATTATGATACTCGACTTTGTGATTTGGATGCCATTTATTAAAGCATATGATCGCATTAAAGTGAGTGAAGAACGCGGTACGATTGAAAGTCAAAATATTGTGCAGCCTCAATCAAACGTAGAGTCAAACGATAATAGTCAGGTAGAAACTACTGATACTAAAGTTCAATATGACATTAAGGATCACGTCACCGTATTAGTCGTATGTGCTGGTGGAGGTACAAGTGGTATACTCGCTAATTCGTTAAACAAAGCTGCTAAAGAACAAAACATTCATTTAAATGCTACTGCGAGAGCATATGGTCAAGATATGGATTTAATTAAAGATATGAACATTGTTATATTAGCCCCTCAAATGGATTCAATGAAAAATGAAATGAAGAAATATACTGACCAACATAATGCTCTTCTTATGACAACAACAGGTAAAGAATATATTGCACTTACAAGAGATGGAGAAGCGGCAATAGAGAAGATATACAAACTACTATCAGAAGAAAAATAAACTAAAGGAGTATAAGCATGTTAGAATTACCAAAAACTTTTGTACTAGGCGCTGCAACTGCAGCATATCAAGTAGAAGGGTCAAGCAAAGTAGATGGAAAGGGACGTGTGCTTTGGGATGAATTTTTAGAGAAACAAGGAAGATTCAGCCCAGATCCAGCAAGTGATTTTCATAATCGATATGAAGAAGATATTAAATTAGCTTCAGAACATGGTATTAAAGCGTTAAGAATTTCTATTGCTTGGTCTCGCATATTTCCAAAAGGGTATGGGGATGTTAATCAAAAAGGGGTAACATATTATAAAAATGTATTTGCGACATGTCGTAAATATAATATTGAACCATATGTGACATTACATCATTTTGATACGCCTGAAGAACTATTCAAACAAGGGGATTGGTTATGTAAGGAGAACATCACGCATTTTGTGAACTATGCAGCATTTTGCTTTGAGACATTTAAAGATGATATTCAATATTGGATGACGATTAATGAACCGATCGCATATACTTTAGGTCAATATGTAACAGGTGCGTTTCCACCTGGTGAACAATATCAAGTCGTAAAGTGTCTCCAAGCTCAACATAATCTTATTGTTGCGCATAGTAAAGTAGTTAAACTCTATAAAGAGAAAGGTTATAACGGAGAAATCGGTATTATACATGCTTTAACTCAAATTTATCCAATTGATCAACACCCTGAAAATGTGAAAGCTGCTAAAGTACAAGATACATTTATCAATGGATTTTTATTAGATGGTACATTTTTAGGAGCATATTCTAGTGAGAAAATGGATATAATTAATCATTTGCTTAATATATATGATGGTTCATTAGATATGACGGAAGAGGAAATGGCAATCATTGAAGAAGCTAGTCAATTACAAGATTTCTTAGGCATCAATTATTATCAAAGTAATTGGGTGAAAGCAAATGAAGCGGATAGCTTAATACATCATAATGGTACAGGGGACAAAGGTAGTTCGATTTTTAGACTTAAACAAATAGCTGAAATTGTTAAAAACCATGACGTTCCAACGACTGACTGGGATTGGTATATTTATCCTAAAGGTTTATATGATATGATTATGCGCATTAAAGAAGACTATCCAAATTATAAAAAGCTGCTGATCACTGAGAATGGACTTGGGTATAAAGATCAATTTATAGACGAACAAACAATCATAGATGATCAGCCACGTATTGACTATATAGCTACACATTTAGAAAGCATTAGTGATGCGATTAAAGATGGTGCTAATATAACAGGTTATTTTGTTTGGTCATTGCAAGATATGTTTAGTTGGTCTAATGGTTATAATAAGCGATACGGATTATTCTATATCGACTTTGAAACTCAGAAAAGATATATCAAGAAAAGTGCACTATGGTATAAAGCACTATCTGAGTCATTAGAGAATAAAACAAAATAAACATGAAACTAAACCCCGCTTCTAGATTAAATAGAAGCGGGGTATTTATTATTAATTTATAGCTGTTGCATATTGTTCAATCACTTTATTTAAATTTTGTATATTAGTTATACCTTCATCATTTAACCAAGCATTACATCCTTGTTCACCATCTTTAACATATGCTTGAGTTGCACCTGCCCATGTTGCTCTTCCACATAATACACCGTTAAATTTAGATTCTGATTCATAAGCAAATTTCAATGTTTCTTGGAATAAAGTAGGTGATACACCTGCACTTAAGAAGATAAATGGTAAATGCGTTGCAACTGATTGCTCTTTGAAATACTGTTGAGCTTGTGCTTTCGTATATACTGGGTTATCACCAAAGCCTTCTACAAAATTCATATTAACTGGTACTTCCACTTTTAATACATCTACTTTAAATCGATCTTCTGAGAATAATTTCATTGCTTCAATAACTTTATGAGGTTTAACTTTTGCGTATGCTTCGCTTAAATTATCATCATTTGTTGCGTCATATGACACGATTTCTAAGAAAAATGGTATATCCAACGCTACACACTCAGCACCAACTCTTTCTACAAATGCTTCTTTTTGTGCGTTGATTTCTTGTGATTCATCAATATCAAAATATACGAGTAATTTAATGGCATCTGCACCTTGTTCTTTAAGTGCATGTACTGACCATGTATTTAATAAATCAGGTAAGCGACCTGGTGTTGCTTTATCATATCCTGTCTTTTCGTAAGCTAAGATTAAACCGCAGTTAGGATGTCTTTCTTTTGAAGCGGGTAATCCATACTCAGGATCTAATAATATACTAGAAGAAAATTCCGTTAATGTCTTAGATATTTGTACTTTAAAATCTTCTATCGTTTCTGATGCTACATTTTCACAAAACATTTTCTTTAATGCACCGCGTTGATCAATGGCAAGTGCAGCAATTTGGCCTAAATCGTTTGTGAGTTTTGATAAATTTTTAACCATTTAAAAACACTCCAATTGTTCAATTTTTATTTTTGCTAAATAATACTCAAAATTCTCTTTCGTTAAGAATCCAGTTTTCTGTTCTAAAGCATTCGCAATTCCAGCAGCCATGGCTGATTTAACAGCATAGTGAACATCATGTTTATGTATGAGTCCATAACTAAATCCTGCAATAGAACTATCACCAGAACCAACTGCATTAACAGCTTTAATTTTAGGAATATTTACTTTGTAAATTTGATGCTGATATTTATAAAGTGCACCATTAGAACCAAGTGAAATCATCACGCATGGAATTTGGCTTAAAAGAGGGGATCTCAATGCTTCGATAATCTCTTGGTGATTATCATAATCTTTCACATTAAATAGCTGATTTAGTTCCTCGATATTAGGTTTTATTAAATAAGGTAAGCTTTGACCTTCATGATTTAATAAATCTTTTAAAGTATGACCATTTACATCTAACAATACTTTCTTACCGTGACTAACAGCGAAATCGATAAGTGCCTGATAAGTTTCAACATTCATGCCTGGTAGAGCACTACCTGATATCGCAATAATGTCATGCGCTTGAATAAGTTCATTCACATGCTTCATAAATGACTGAATATCTTCTTGCGTATTTGAATACCCTGGTTCAAGTAATTCTGTTTGATGCGCGCCATTTAAAATCGCAATACATTGTCTCGATTCAATATTTGTTTCATAAAAATCATGTTTAATATGATCTTGTTCTAAATCACGCTTAATAAATTCACCAGTAGTACCTCCGATAACGCCAGTTGCCAAATGAGCAATGCCTAAAATGTTTGCTACTCTCGTAACATTCAATCCTTTGCCACCAGCTGTTTTAATAACATTTTTAACGCGATTCGTTTGGTTCAATTCAAAATGATCTAGTTGATAGGCGATATCCACTGAAGTATTTAATGTAATTGTTAATAATTTCAATGTTTCACCTCATCCACATATTCTCCTTTATTCCATTTATCAATATATTTGTTAAACTGATTGGAATCATATTGAACTTGGTCGTCTGTTAACAATTGATTCATGCGTTCAATTAATTGATCTGATTCCGTTGTTTGGATATACTCAGCATTTATAAAGGTTTCAACGATATCAGTTATTAAATCAATGCCTGAAATCGTTCCACCGACACCAATAATATTGCAATTATATTTTTCTTTCGCTATACGAGCGCTTGTAATGTCTCGCACGAGCGCAACTCTCGCATTAGGTACTTTATTTGCTGAAACACTAATACCTACACCTGTACCACAAAGTACAACACCTAAGTCAGCTTTTCCTTCTGTAACAGCTTTTGCGACATTTACACCATAAATAGGGTAGTGTGTTCTTTGATGATCATAAGTTCCAACATCTATCACTTCATGACCAATACTTTTAATAAAATCTGATACTTTGATTTTTTCATCCGTAACGATATGATCGCATCCAATAGCTATCTTCATTTAACTTCCTCCTTAACACAAACTATTTAACATATCTATTCTGATCTGATGGCGGCCAGCATCATAAGATGATTCTCCAAATGCTTTAGCACAGTTAACCGCTAGAGTAGGGCCAACAATTTCAGAAGCAAGAATCATAATTTTTGTATTGTTGTGACGTGCTGTCATATAAGCAGAACGGTCATCTGAAACTGAAGCAGCGATTATATTTTTATGTTTGTTCGCGATAATGAATGGTGCAATTCCATAATCATCAATGATTAAAGCCTTAGTATCTTCATTATTTTTAACTGCTTCTATAGTATTTACAGTTACAGCAAACACATCGTCTTCAAGTGTCTCATCATACAAATCAATCCATTCAATGTTAGAATGAGATAGTTCCTGAATAATCTTGTCTTTTAAAGGGCTAGATTTACGAATACAATTAATAAAAACTTTCATATACTTCCTCCTATGTTTGTAATTGTTCGTTTTTGTTAATTATAATATAAAATCAAACATGTTTTCTGTCAATAAAAAACGCAATATAAAATAGCGATATGCTATTCTATATTGCGTTTCTTTTAATATTCATTTTGATAACTATTTAATCTTGTTTGGATATGTGTTTAATATTTCTTCACTTACATCATCATCTGATATAACAGCATCGACATCGTTAATATTATAGAAGTTATATAAT
This sequence comes from Mammaliicoccus sp. J-M41, assembly GCF_022385935.1. Classification (NCBI taxonomy): domain Bacteria; kingdom Bacillati; phylum Bacillota; class Bacilli; order Caryophanales; family Staphylococcaceae; genus Mammaliicoccus; species Mammaliicoccus sp. J-M41. Next base: position 10,511 of record NZ_JAJNIR010000031.1, read on the forward strand.
GCTTGAACACCGAATTTTGTGCTGTCTGCTGTGATATATTTAAGCTTTGCATTTTCCAAGATAATATGAATACCTTTGCCTTCTTCTTCATTAGCAGTTGTTAATTTCTGACCATATATACCGTTAACTCCGACAAATGCTTTTGCTACATGAAAATCTTCCATCATTTTGTTCGCAAAGTGTCCGATAAATGTACCCGTTTTAGATCTGAAACGACCACCTACGAGTAATACATCAATGTTCGATAAATCTTTATATTGTAAGAATATATCAAGCGAATTTGTAAATATGCTTAAGTTCTTGTCTTTAATAAAATCAAATATGAGTTCATTTGTAGAACCTGAACCGATAAATATAATATCTTCATTATGAATGAGTTCGCCACACTTTTGAGCGATTTTCATTTTATTAGAAACATTGATGGTTTGCTTTTCTTTATGTGACTTTTCATTATATAAGTTATCTTCAATTAATTTAGCGCCACCATGAATTCTATTTAATAAACCATTGTTTTCTAGTTCTTGTAAATCTCTTCTTATTGTCATTTCAGCAACGTTCATCTTCTCTGAAAGGGAAGATACTTTCACAGACATATTATTTTTAAGTTCATCCATTATAAAACGGTGCCTATCAACTTTTAATTTCACTTGTGATCCTCCTATATATTAACTTTTTAATAAGTTCGAATTTGTTTGATTATATTGTAACACAAATAATATTAAAATTAGAATAATATATATAATACAGTTGTTTAATAAGGATGTTTATATTGAATAAGAAAATGTAGAGACTGAAACAATAAAGTGTACCAGTCTCTAAATTAATAATAGAAAAGATATTATTCAATTTCGTTTGTGAGTGATTCTAGCTCGTCGATTAAATGACCGATATACGCGATTGTTTCTTTAAGTGGTTTATCTGTCGTAATATCAATACCTGCCATTTGAGCAAGTTCAACAGGAGATTTAGAACCACCAGCTTTTAAGACATTTAACCAATCTTCAACAGCAGGTTGTCCTTCTTTTTCAATTCTTTGACTCATAGCAGTTCCGATTGTTAAACCTGCTGAATACGTATAAGGATATAAGCCCATATAATAATGTGGTTGGCGCATCCAAGTTAATTCTGCACCTTCTGTTATTTCAACTTCGTCTCCCCAGAAATCTGAAATAACTTGTTTCTTAATACTATTTAAAAGTGGGGCAGTGAGTGCTTCACCTTTATCAACATGTCTATATACTTCTCTTTGATATTTAGCTTCTAATAAATGGGTTACCATATTATGATAGTACGTTCTTGAAATAATTGAACTAATAACCCAACGTTTAAATTTCGGATCATCTGATTTCTTCAATAAACTATTAGCCATTAACATTTCATTCATTGTTGATGGTGCTTCTACAAAGTACATTGAACAATCAGCTTGGTATACATTTTGATGTGCATTTGCTAAATTAAAGTGTCCTGCATGACCTAGTTCATGTGCTAATACAAATACTTCAGTCATCTTACTTGTCCATGAAATAAATATGAATGGGTTAACACCGTATGGACTTGCACAATAAGCACCTGTTTGTTTCCCTTTGTTTTGAGGGAAGTCAATCCAACGTTTATCATAACTATCATTGACCATTTGCATATAATCTTCACCAAGTACACTTAATGCTTCTTTAATATATTCTTTAGAGCCTTCAATTGATACATCCGGTTCATAAGTAGGGTCTAATGATATACGTAAATCTTCAAATTTCAATTTATCTAGATTATTTGTACGTTTAAGTAATTGCGCATATCTTCTCATATGTGGTGCTAATTCTTCTGAAATAACATCAATTTGACGATCATACATTTCTCTTGTTACATCTTGTGATTCTAATAAGAAATCAATAACTGAGTCGTAACCACGTAATTCAGATTCAATTTTTTCTTTTTGAACGTGAGCGTTGTATGTTGCTGCAGTTGTATTTTCATAACGACGTAATGCATCACTAAATTTCTTGAATGCATTTCGTCTAACTTCTGTATTAGAGTCAACTTCGTAATCACCTTCAAATGATACATAATCTAAAGGTATTTCTTCTCCATTCGCTTCAAAAGTACCAAACTCAATATCTAACATTTTCGTAATACCATATAATTCATATGGCGCACCAAAAGTAGGTGAGAAGGTTGCTAACGCTTTTTCTACTTCAGGATGTAGAGTATGTTCTTTTTGACGTTTTAACAACGTTAAATATTTAGGATACTCAGATTGTTTAATTAAAGCATTGAATGCTTCATCATCTAATTGCAAAATTTCTGACTCTACAAATGATAATAAACCAGCTACTTTTCCATATGTAGTAGAAAATTGTGCAGCTACTTTTTGACTTTGTTCATCTGTTGTATCAGTCGAATAAAGTAATTCTGCATATGTACTTAAGTGAATAATACTTACAATAAGATCAGCTTGTTCACGTAAAGCAGATTCAATCGTTGATATTTCATTTAACTGATTCACGTATTTTTCATTAAATGCAGTAACGTTCTCAACTAAATCTTTTAATGCACTGTAAAATGCATCATTGTCTTGATACAAACTTGAAAGATCCCATGTTTCTTGAACAGGAACTTCGCTTCTTAATAATTGTCCCATCAAATCACCCTTTTTTAAAAATTTACTTATTTATGTACTTATGTACATATTATACATATAAACATCTTCTACGTCATATGATACAACGCACTATTCGAACAATTTATCTTAGACATTCTGGTCACATTTGTGCGCTAATGTCCGTAAAATTTAAACAAAATTGCAAATGTACAATTAAATTTATATAAATAAATCAAATTTCTATCTATATCGTAATTAAACATAAATAAAAGGGGTATAGACCAGTACAACTAGATAAAGGAGGCGTGCATCTTGAATATATTTGATTTCCCAAACTACTTATGGATTTCATTTGTCGTCGTTATTGTTTTTTCTGTATTATCATCATTAATACTTAAAAAACACGTCATCAGTGCAATTTTGACATTTGTCGTATTAGGTATGATCGCATTTATATTACCTAATTTTTATGATATTACATACGAACCATTATTAGGCTATGCCGCATTTATGGCAATCGTAAGTTTATTTGTATGCTTATTAACATGGTACTTAATGAGAAAGAATCAAAAAAGATTAGCTGAAAAACATAGTCAAGATGAAACAATAGAAGATGGACGTCAATTTAATGAATTAAAAAGACGTAATAAATAGGGAAACGACTAAGATATAGAACTATCTTAGTCGTTTTTTGATTGATTAGTCGGGCGTTATGAGCACTTTTGCCCAAACTTGCAAATAACGACTGAGATATTTCTATATATCCCAGTCGCTTTTTCTTTCTTTATTTAAAATATACAGGTGTCGTGATTGCATAGAGTGCTTCGTTAATAATACTTTGTTGGTCTGCGCTTAAATCTGAGTTCTTTAATGTTCCTTCTCGTTCATATCCACATCTTTCAATGGTGTTAATACTTCTTGTATTTTTAACATCTATGTATGCTTCTATTCTTACAAAGCCATGGTTTTCTATAACATGTTGTGTAATATATTGAATAGCTTCTGTTATATAACCTTTGCCTAAACCTGAATTGACTGCCCAATAGCCAATTTCACATGATGGTAATCTTAAATCGATATCTTGAAGGACAACTGATCCTACAAATTGCATCGTATCTTTTTCAAAGATAAAATATCTAAAATATTCTTTGTTATACTGTGGGTCAGTTGATTTATTAAGAAAATCAGTCACTTTATATTCATCGAATTGATAATTGAAGAATGCTACCCAATCTTTTAACGTATCTACTGAGTTCAGCATTTCGTCCTTTATTGTCTCTTTGTATGAAAAAACTTGTTCTCCAGCTAGTAGTATTAAACGAGATGTTTCTAATTTTAATTCAAGTTGTATCTCTTTATTCATTATAAAACTCCTGACATACGTGATATTCTAAATGTATTATAACATGTACGAAATTGACTTTATTTATTTTTTTGATTATATGGTTGACTCTAACGTAACGTAAGACTTTATAGTAGGGTTATGAGGAGGTTAAGTAAATGGAAATGACTGTTAAAGAAATTGCTCAATTAGTCGGTATAAGTGTGCGCACGCTTCACCATTATGATGAAATTAATTTACTGAATCCGTCTAATGTATCATCATCTGGTTATAGATTGTATTCAGACGAGAATGTAGACAGATTACAGCAAATTTTATTTTTTAAAGAGCTTGATTTTCCTCTAAAAAAGATAAAAGAAATTCTTGATGATCCTTCGTTTGATAAAGAAGAAGCATTAAATATGCATAAAAAGATGCTCATCAATAAAAGAACAAGAATTGATCAAATGATTCAAACGATAGATCAAACGACGAAACATATGAAAGGAGAAATTAATATGACGAATGAAGATAAATTTATAGGTTTTGAGTTTAATCAGAATGAATATGAAGCTGAAGCTCGTGAAAAGTGGGGGAATAAAACTGTAGATAAAGCGAACAATCGCATTAATAGTTGGTCTAAAGAAGAAAAAGTTTCAAAAGAAGAAGAAATGAATAACATCTTTAGAGCATTTGCAGCAAACAGAAATGAATCTCCAGACTCAGAAATCGCTCAATCAATCGTACAAAGATGGTACACATATTTAATTTCTAATATTGATTGCGAGTATAGTTTAGAAGCGTTTGGTAGTATCGGTGATATGTATGTAAGTGATGAAAGATTCACTAAAAATATTAATAAATTTGGTGACGGTACTGCACAATTTGCTAGTAAAGCAATTGCAAGTTATGTCAAAATGAATCAATAGCATAAACTACTATAAATCGTATTTATTTCGATTTATAGTAGTTTTTATTTATCATGATGTATGATATGCTTTCTTAAAATCAATTTGGAGTGATTGAATGATTTATGTATTAAGACATTGCAAAGCTACTGGACAAGAATTTGATGCTGCTTTAACGACAGATGGCATTAAGTCAGCACAACAATTAGTACCTGTATTAGCTAAACTCAATATTGACCATATATATGTCAGTGAAATGAATCGTACTTATGAATCAATTAAACCATATTTAACAAATTACAAAACACCGTTAACTTATGATAGCCGTTTAAATGAGCGCATTTTAATTGACTTACCAATAGATAATTGGCTAACTGAGCTTAAAATGACTTTCAGTGACTTTCATTATCGTATACATAATGGCGAAACAAGTTTAGAAGCTCAACAGCGAATTTTAGAAGTATTTAAGTCGATACCAGTAAATGAACATGCATTAATCGTGACACATGGAAACATCATGTCATTATTACTAAATCATTTCGACAAACAATTTGGCTTTGATGAATGGAAAGCTTTAAAGAATCCAGATCTATATGCAATTGATGAAGCGTTACAAGTTAAACATATAACAACATAAATTAGTTAGGTATATATGTAGAATAGGCGTCCCCTAAGACAATATACTTAACTTCCTATAATATATATTATGTAAACTAATTGATAGAAGAAATATGATATGTGCCGCTAACCCCATATTTAACACAAAAAAAAGCTGAAATATGAATTTCAGCCTTTTTTTGATTACTTTTTAATTTTAGATCGTACTTTTTGGATTACATTGTGTAAGAAATATTTTTTCTTATTGATTGGTTTATAGAAATCTCCGATTAATTCTTCGATTTGAACGTTAAATCCTCGTTTAAATCGGTATACACCGTAATCTTCGCTATCTTCAGTGAAATCTCCTGATAATCCGTAGAAATTGTATCTATCGAATCCATTTTCGAAACAATAATTAATCATATGCCAATGCATCATATATGGTCCCATAAAGTGATTGTATTTTTCACTTGAGCCACCTGAGAAATAATTGATTTCATATGCATTTTCAAAGAATACACCTGAAGCTAAGTTTAAGATTTCGCCATCTGTTTTAATAAGTTCGCTTGTTTCTAATAATTCTTTCTGTGCATGGTCGATTAAACGATCTGTTTCAGCAATTTTCTTTAATTGTTTTTCAGATTTGTTTTCTTTCGCCATCATTTGATCGCGTTTTGTTTCTAATTCATTTAAATTCTCTTGAGTTGATTGAATATATTCGTTTAAATCGATATATGCTAATGGTACTAATGCTTTAGAACCATATGTATCGATAAAGTTTAAGAAATATTCATCTGTCTTAGAAATAAAGCCAGCTCTTTCTTCTGTTTCTCTATATAATTTAAAGAATATATCTAATTCATCGCGTTCTAAGAAACGTACTTTAACACCGTAATTATGCGCTTTATTGACGTTACGTTTTCTTTGGCTGTCGAATCCTTTTTTAACTTCTGCTAATGTTTTATCTTTTAAGTTCAAGACACCCATCCATCTTACTTGGCTTGATGGATCATATTTAGTCGTAAAGCCGTGATGATCATAGCCTAGTGATTTAATCAGATCAACGATTTGGTCATTAGCGCCATCTTCTTTAATTTGTTTAATATCTTTATCGTATATATTGTAAATCCAGTATGGATCGACTTTAACATATAGACATTGATGCTGTTTTAAGTACTTTTCAAGTGCTTTGAAGTAATATGTCACTAAATCTAGATTGCTATAATCCATTACCGGACCACGATTTGAATAATACACATAACTACCTAATGTTGGTATTTTAGAGAATAAACTTGCTGCAACGACTTGATTATTCTCATCTTTAACACCTAATAATACAACTTGAAAACCATCATTTTCTCTCGTCTTGATGTTTTCTTTTACTTGAAAGTAGTGACTTTCGTATCGACTATCAGATACGAACTCATCATATTCAGTAACCGTTAATTCTGTAAATTTCATATTATCTAAATTCCTCTCTTACTGAAAATCATTTATTTTTTTAATACTTTTTTTAGTGTTGTATACGCTTTGTACGCTGGTTTATTAATTGGTTTAACGAAATCACCAATATATTCATAAACATCTGCATTGTAACCTTTTTTAAATTTAATAACGCCAACATCAGGTGCATCTTCTGAGAAGTCTCCGCTAATACCATAGAAGTTATAACGGTCAATATTGTGATCTAAAGCGTATTTAATCATTTCCCACTGAATTGCATAACTACCTGCAAAGTGACGATATTCATTTGATGAACCACCTGCATAGTATACAACTTCAAATGGATTAATAATGAAGAAACCTGCTGCTATTGGTAATGTATCTCCATGTTCTTGTTGTAATTGACGTGCTTCTTCTAATTTAGCTTCATTTGCTTCTCTTTGCTGTTTTAAATTGTCTATTTTATTAATTGTCTTTTGATTATCTGGTTTCTTTTCTAAATCTTTTTCAGCTTTCGCAATATCTTTGTTGTATTGTTCATGGTCTTTTTCTAATTGTGGAATGTAAGTTTCAAAGTCTATATAAGCTAAAGGAATCTTTACATTTTCAAAGTATTTTAATCTGTTGTAATAGAAGTCATCGCCACGATCGTTGAAATCTTTCTTCTCTGTTGTATCTTCCATAAATTGACGGAATATCGGCATTTCATCTTTAGATAAGTAACGTACTTTAACACCATTTTTTTGAACTTTTTTAGTATTTCTTTTTCTCAAACTATCCATGTTCTTGATGAGCGTCTTTTCGTCCATACCTTCTAAATCAAGTACAGAATGCCATCTAATTTGATGTATTGGGTGGAAACCAGTTGTGAAGCCTTGATGTTCATAGCCTAATGATTCAAATTGTTTAATTAAACCATCACGGTTGAATGATTTTTTAATATTGCCATCATGATCTCTTAATTGATATGGCAAGTAAGGATCGATTCTAAAGAATAATCCCTTATAACTTTTTAAATAGCTCACGATTTCTTTAAAGAAAAAGTCAACAAGTTCTTTGTTGTCATAATCCATTACTGGTCCTCTATTTGAGTAAAAGTAATTAAACATCTTCATAACTGGTACACTTGTTAACAGACACGCAGCTAATACTTCACCTTGATTATCTTTGACCCCTACTAAATGTGTTGAAGTGCCTTCAGATGTTTTTAATTCATAATTACCTACTGCTTGTGTAAAATGCGCGTACGGCATTTTATTTGTAAAAGCTTCAAATTCACCAGTTGTTAAATTTGTAAATTTCATTTATACAATACTCCCAATCTCATTTTTATGTATTTGTTACAATTATACAATATTTTGTCTTTATTCTAAAATAATACTCATTACTATACCATTATTTCATAAATAAAAACCTACCAAATGGCAGGTTTTTATTTATATTGCTTAACTATTTTAATACATTTACAAATTTTTCGGCAACCTCTTCACTAGAATTCGGATTTTGTCCTGTGACAAATTTACCGTCTGCAACTGTATGCGATTCAAAGTCAGCACCTTTAACGAATCGAGCACCTTGCTTTTCAAGTTGTGTTTGTAGCAAGAATGGTACATCATTTTCTAAATTCATTGCTTTTTCTTCACTATCAGTAAAAGCAGTTAATTTAACACCATCCACTAAATAGTTCCCATTTGGAAGCTTAGCGCCAACAAATGCACTTGGACCGTGGCAAACTGCACCAATCACCTTATCGTTATTTCTATAATATGCTAGCATATCTTCCAAGTCTTCATTATTTGGGAAGTCAAATACTGTTCCATGACCACCAGGTAAGAATATGCCATCATAACTCTCAAACACGATGTCTCTAATACTATATGTTTGTTGTAACTTTTCTAATACGTCATGATATTCTTTCGCTTCGTCATTTTGAGTTGAATTTGGATCTATCGGAACACTGCCACCTTTTACAGATGCAATATCCACTTCTAATCCATTTTTAATAAATACTTTATAAGGAATTGCTGCTTCTTCTAGCCATAACCCAGTTGGTTTTCCATCTTTAAATTGAGATGCATTTGTAACAACTATGAGAACTTTTTTGCTCATTAGAAACACTCCTTTTCATTTGTTAATGTCGATTATACATGAAGTGTGTTTCTTTTTCTTCTATTAAGGGTTATGCTTTTTTAATCTTCATCTAAAGCTTTTCTAATACTTTGTAAATATGCTTGAGTTTGTTCTATTGAATCATTCTTTAATCTTTTAACAATTTCACTACCAATCACAATGCCGTCACTAAATGACTTTATTTCTTTAGCATGTTCTTCAGTTCTAATACCAAATCCACAAACAACTGGTACATTAGCATGTTGTTGTATAAATTTAATTTTATCTTTTAAAGATTCGTGGAAACCTCTGCCATCACCAGTCGTCGCATTCATTGTAACTGTGTAAATAAATCCTTCTGCATGCTCAGCTATTTGCTTAATTCGTTCATCACTAGAAGTCATCGCAATTAAAGAAATTAATTTAATGTTTTTAGGCTGTAAATGCTTTTTAAATCTTTGTCCAAGTTCAAATGGTAAATCTGGAATGATTAAACCGTAAACATTTGCTTCAGCAATTCGTTCTATAAAAGAGTCGACACCATAAGCATCAATTAAATTATAATAAGTCATAAATAAGTATGGCGTATTGATTTCATCTTTATGTTCAATCAGTTGATCAATAATTTTATTAACAGACATACCTTGTTTAATGGCTTCTTGTCCAGCTGCCATAATTGTTGGACCATCAGCTACAGGATCTGAGAAAGGTAAACCAATTTCTATATAATCTGCGCCATTTTCGTCCATAAGTTTGACTGAATCTATAAAACCTTTGTTCCCCATGACATATGGTATAAATAATTTATGCATGATGATCCCCCTTCTCTTGCATATACTTTCTAATTGTTTCCATGTCTTTATCTCCTCTACCAGAAACCGTCACAACAATAATTTCATCTTTATCCATTGTTGGCGCTAATTTCTCTACGTAACTCAATGCATGCGCACTTTCAATAGCTGGAATAATACCTTCTAATTGTGTAAATTTAATTAGCGCATCCATCGCTTCAGTATCACTTGCATTCGGATATTGAACACGACCAATATTGTTATAATAACTATGTTCTGGACCTACGCCTGGATAATCTAATCCTGCTGAAATTGAATGCGCAAGTTCGACTTGTCCATTTTCATCTTGAATTAAATACATTCTAGAACCATGTAACACGCCTGGTTTCCCTTTTTCAATAGCTAAAGCGTGTTTAGTAGTATCTACACCTTCACCAGCAGCTTCAACGCCGTATAATTTAACAGACTCATCATTTACAAATGGATAGAATGTACCAATTGCATTTGAACCGCCACCAATACATGCAACGACTGCATCTGGTAATCGAGATTCTTTCTCTAATATTTGTTTCTTAATTTCTTTACCAATCACACTTTGTAAATCTCTTACAATTGTTGGGAATGGATGTGGTCCTAGCGCTGATCCAAGTAAATAATGTGTATCTTCAACATGTGAAACCCAATATTGTAATGCTTTATTTACTGCATCTGATAGCGTACCTTGTCCGTCTGTGACAGGTACAACTTTAGCGCCTAACAATTCCATTCTGAACACATTTAATGCTTGTCTTTCAATATCTTCTTCACCCATAAATACGATAAGTTCCATATCAAACAGTGCTGCAATTGTTGCACTTGCCACACCATGTTGACCGGCTCCAGTTTCAGCAACGAGCTTTCTTTTACCCATTTTTTTTGCGATAAGTGCTTGTCCTAATGCGTTATTAATTTTGTGAGCACCAGTATGATTTAAATCTTCTCTTTTTAAGTATATTTTTGCGCCGCCAAGTGCTTCTGTATAACGCTCAGCATATGTTAAAGGTGTTTCTCTACCTACATAATCTTTTAAATAAGCATTTAATGTTTTATGAAATTCCGGATCGTTTTTTAATTGTTGATACGTATCGTTTAATTCTTGTATAGCTGGCATTAATGTTTCTGGTACATATTGGCCACCAAATTCACCGAAAAATCCTAATTCATCTGCTTCTAATTGTATATTTTTATTCAATTCAATCATTCCTTTACATATGTTAGTAATGCTTTAATTTTCTCTTTATCTTTGTGTCCGTTCGTTTCAATTCCACTTGATATGTCATAACCATTATGATTAAAGTTTAATGATTCGATTTGTTTAATTTTATCTATATTAATACCACCAGCAATTAAATACGGAATATTGTTTAATGCATTTAATATGGACCAGTCATAAGATACCCCAGTACCACCATAATCTTTTGAAGGCGTGTCAATTAAAAATAAATCTACTTCATTTTTAAAAGCTTCTATATTAGTAAGTAATTGATCATTAGCTGGTAAAGCTTTATAAATTTTAATATGTGGATACTTTTCTTTAACCTCTTGTATAAATGATACAGATTCATCACCATGAAATTGAAGTGTATTAATAGAAGTTTCTCGATTAAGTTCATCAATTTCTACCATCGTTAAATTCACAACGACAGCTACGATATCAATCGTTTGGGGAATATCTTTACTTAATGACTTTATTTCTTCAACAGATACATATCGTTTACTTTTTGGATACGTGATAAATCCAATTGCATCGACATGATTCAATACAGCTGTTTCGATAGCTTCTTTATCTTGAAAGCCACAACATTTAATAAACATGTTGCTCACCTTGTTTTTCTAGTCGTAAACTTGGTAAAAATTCATCTAAGTTTGGATGTTTCATTAATGATTCCCCAATTAGTGCGCCATCAATACCACTACCGATAATACTTTTCACATCATCTAAAGTACGAATACCACTTTCAGAAATGTATGTCACACCTGGTTTAATTTGTGTTAAGATCTCATTTGTATGTTTAACGTCTGTGACAAATCTTTTTAAGTCACGATTATTAACGCCAATTAACAGTGCACCAATTTCATGTGCAATATCGAGTTCTTCTTTATCATGCACTTCGACAAGTACTTCTAAACCTTTTTCTGTCGCATATGCGTATAAAGTTTCGAGTTCTTCTTTTGATAAAATATTCACGATTAATAATACGATAGAGGCACCAACATGATGTGCTAAGTCAATTTGTCTTTTATCAATCATAAAATCTTTACATAATACAGGTAATGTCGTCTTAGTTGTTAAACTTTGTAACCTTTCGTAACTACCGTCGAAATATTTTTCATCCGTTAATATAGATATAGCAGATGCACCGTATTGTTCATATAATTTAATTTGAGTAGCCATATCTCGTTTCGGAATATCTGATACTGTAGGACTTTTTGCTTTTAATTCAGCAATAATATTTAATTTATTATCATACTGTGTACGACTTAAGAAAGATGTTTTATGTTCTACATCGACTTTCTCCAATGTGTTTAATTTTTGTTCATAATATTGATTATTTAGTAATGTTTTTTTATATTCTACAATCTCATCCAATATTGTCATAAACTTTGCCTCCTACAGCTTCTAATATATTTAATGCATGTTTATCATCTATTAAAGACTCTGCTAACGTAATACCCTCTTTGATAGAGTCTACTTTTTGACCAGCATATAACGCTAAAGCAGCATTTAATACAACGACATCTCTTTTAGGGCCATGATCTTGTCCTGTTAAAATATCTAAAGTAATGACTTTGTTTTCTTCAGGTGTTCCACCTTTTAATGATTCGTTAGGCGCTGATTGTAATCCGTAGTCTTCAGCATTTACAGTATAATGTTTAATGCCTTCATCTTGAGATACTTCATATATAATGTTGTCACCAGATAAAGTAGCCTCGTCCATTCCACCTGCACCATGCACGATAATGGCACGTTTTCTTCCTAATTTATAAATAGCTTCAGCAATAATTTTAAGTTTCGTTTCATCATAAACGCCCATCACTTGATAATCTAAATGATATGGATGAATCATTGGTCCAAGTAAATTAAATGTTGTTGGTGTTGGTATTGATTTACGAACAGGTTGGACAGTTTTCATAATCGGGTATGTTTCAGTTGCACTTAAAAATGCTAAATTTGTTGCATTCACTTTTTCTGTCGCATCTTTAATAGGTGTTGTTTGAATATTTAAAGCAGATAAGATATCAATGCTACCTGTTTTAGATGTAATACTTTTATTACCATGTTTCAAAACTTTTAAGCCAGCTGCCGCAACGACAAATGAAGCGGTTGTTGAAATATTAAAGCTGCCAGAATGGTCACCACCTGTGCCACAAACACAAATACTATCTTCTAAATAAGGTCTTTCTTTATATGTTGTTTCGATTAAACTTTGACTTAAGTTCGATAATTCATCTGATGTTTCACCTTTCATACTTAATGCCACTAAATGTGCAACCTTTAATGATACATCTGCTTGTTCATCCATCATTAAATCTACAAATGATTTCATTTCTTGTTGCGATAAATCATGATACTGAATGAGTTGTTTTAATGTGTTCATAATTTGCACCTTCCCTTGTTATGTCGATAAAAGCTTTTACAATTTCATTTCCATGATCTGAAGCAAATGATTCAGGATGAAATTGTATCCCAAAATGTGGTTTTACTTTATGTTCGAATGATTGTATGGAATCTTTCGTTCTTCCTGTAATTTTTAACGTGTTCGGAAATGTTTTTTCATCACTAATTAATGAGTGATATCTCATAATATTAAAATGCTGCTCGCATTCTTGATACAATTTAGAAGTTTCGATAATATCAATTTGATCTACTTTACCGTGTTTAACTTCTTTCCCGACGACAACTTCTCCACCGTAATATGTTGTTAAAGCTTGAGCACCTAAACAAATACCTAATATCGGTTTATCTTTATATGCTTCTATTAAATTTTTTAAGTCTTCTGTATCATCAGGATGACCAGGTCCTGGAGATATAACTAATCCATCAATATTTAAATTGAACGGTGCCTCATCCGGATGATAGATCACGACATCATCATGTTGCTTAATTAAATCTACTAAGTTATATGTGAATGAATCATAATTATCAATTACTAATATCATGGTGTAACCTCCAATAAACTTTTTGCTTTGATCATCGTTTCTTTTAATTCTTTTTGTGGGTTTGAATCATATACAACACCGCAGCCAGCTTCTACATTTACATATTCGTTATCTACAACCATTGTTCTAATTGTTAAAGCAAAATCTAAATCATGGGTGCAATTAATATAGCCAACACCTCCAGCGTATATCCCGCGTTTTCTTTTTCTGCTTTCATAAATTCTTGTGATTGCTCTCGTCTTAGGTGCACCAGATACTGTTCCTGCTGGTAATAAAGCTGTAATCATTTGAAGCGGTGTAATGTCTGGTCTAATTTTACCTTCGACGATTGAGACGATATGCATAACATGTTCAAATCTTTCAACAGTCATTAACTTAGGCATATATACTGAACCTGTTTGAGCAATCATATTTAAATCATTTCTTCCAAGATCGACAAGCATACGATGTTCAGCTAATTCTTTTTCATCTGTAATCAGTGCAATTTCATTTTGTTTATCTTCTTCTTCTGTTTGACCTCTTTTGTTTGTACCTGCTATCGGGTTCGTTGTAATGATGTCACCTTGTTTCTTAATGAAACTTTCTGGTGAAGATCCGATGATAGTTCTTTCTTCATCGTCAATGTAATACATATATGGACTTGGGTTTTGTCTTTTTAAATTTTTATATATTTGAAGCTTCAATGTATCTTTATGTTGTTCGTTAAAGTAATGTTTATATTTATAAATTCTTGAAGGTACGACTTGGAACATATCACCTTTACTAATAAGCGATTTATAATATTCGACTTCTTGCATGAAATCTTCTTCACTTATATTTGTTTCAAGTTCACCTCTTAATGTATGATCAATTTTATTTTGAAATAGTGAAATATCTTTTAATGTTTCAACCATTTTATTGAGCTCATGTTCAACTTGTGTTTCTGTATTCTGACTAAAAAGATTAGATGTGATAACAAACAATTCTTCTTTAAAATGATCAAATACGTATACAGATTCAACGAGATTAAATGAAGCGTCTGGGATATCTGATTTCAATTCAATTTGTTTAAGTAATTTATTTTGATACCTAATTAAATCGAAACTACAGTACCCGATCATGCCAGACACAAATGGTAAATGTGTTAAAGCTTCTGGAACTTCATCAACTTTCATATCATTGATGAAATCCTCTAATGCTTCATATGGACGTTCATTTATAAGTTGTTCATCTTCATTTATGAATATTTGTAAATAATTATCATATAAATTCACTTTTCCAACTGCATCAAATGCTACAATTGAAAATCTACCTTTCATTTGATCTGTACTGGCACTTTCTAAAATCATTTTCTTACGATTTATTTGTCCTAAAGTTTCTGGGGTAATATCAGCATTTAACTTTTTAAATTTAATAATCATCTTAATCCTCCTTAATAAAAAACCGCGCATAAACATCCTAATTAAACAGGACGCTTATGCGCGGTACCACCTTCATTAATAAGTCTAGAACTTATTCACTCATTAAATATTCAATTATTTCTACATGGTCCCCATTTCTAAATTAAACTGTGTTAGTTTACATCAACCACTAACTTTCTGATTGCTACAGGCTTTAATTTATACTTATGACCACTGATTTAGGTATACAAAAAGACACCACAGTATACGCTATCTGTAAGGACGCGTTACCGTGGTGCCACCTTAGTTAACATTGAATTTCATGTTCACTCTAAATTTCATTTAATTGATAATTTGAAAGCCCAATTCTCTCTATGTGTGTAGTGCTAATTTACATCAACCATTAGCTTTCTATTTGCTACTATCAACACGAGATACTCATCTTTCAAATTCCGAATGATTTCTTCGGATTAATTAAATATCACTATACGAGAATAAATTTTAAATGTCAACCCTTAAATTCTGATTAGTTTTTAATTTCTGATAAACAATATGCTCTTAATAACTTTTCACTTTCAAGAATTGAATCTTCATGTGTGCGTTCTAAAGCGTGTGAAGATTCAATACCTGCACCGAATAATCCATGTCTAATATCAGCGCCTGCATGTAAAGCAGCAGAAGCATCAGAACAATAATAAGGATATATATCTAATTTATATTGAATATCATTTTCTTTACATAAATTGACTAAATGATTTCTTAAACCTACATGATATGGACCTGAAGCATCTTTTACACAAATAGATACTGTGTATTCATCAGAAGCTTGCCCATCTCCTAATGCACCCATATCAAATGCGATAAATTCTACAACTTTATCTGAAATACTTGAATTTGCACCATATCCAATTTCTTCATTGTTTGATATATAAAATTGTGTCGTATGTGGTAATTCGACATTTTCTTCTTTAAGATATTTTAAAAATTGTAATATCATCGCAACACTTGCTTTATCATCAAGGTGACGAGATTTAACAAATCCTGATTCTGTATGCACAAATCTTGGATCGAAGCTCACAGCATCTCCAATTTCAATACCTAATGCTCTTGTATCTTCAGGATTAAATGTTTTTTCATCTAATCTGACTTCCATATGTTCGGCATTTCGTGGAATTTCAGTATTATTTTTATAAACATGGACACTTGTTTCATGTAAACAAATGGTACCTGTTATTTCTTTTCCACTTTGCGTAGTGATGGTACAAAATTCCCCTTCAATCGCATTCCAACTAAATCCCCCTATTAAATCTAATTGCAATCTACCATCTTCTTTAATATCTTTAACAATTGCACCTAATGTGTCTACGTGTGCTGTAATCAGTCGTTGTGCATCTTCATTTTTTCCTGGTACGTTGATAAATAATCCACCTTTGTGTGTTACACTCGTATCATAATTTAATGACTCAGCAACTTTTCTACAATATTCAACTGCTGGATCAGCAAATCCCGATGGACTATTAATGTATACAAGTTCTTTAATTGTATCGATCGTTTCTTTTACGTTAATTGTCATATTACCACTCCTTATACATTTATTATCATTCTATACTTTTAAAAAAATAAATCAATAACACTTGCTTTCACACGCTAACTTGCTTTAAACTATTAAAGTATTGGAGGGATTTTATGCAACACGTATTTATAGTTGGACTAGGATTAATTGGTGGGAGTTTAATACAAAATATTAAATTTTATCATCCCAATTTACATATAACAGGTTACGATTATTTTGAAAAACATTCAGAAATCGCATTATCTATGAAAATTATAGATGAAATCGCAACAGACTTTGATTCTAGTGCTCGTCAAGCAGATTTAATTATATTAGCCACACCCGTACAACAATCAATCGAATACGGTAAGCGATTATTAGAGATTGATACTAAACCAGGATTAATCGTTACCGATACAGGTAGTACGAAATTAGGATTAAGTTCACTAGAATCACAATTATTAGAACAAGATATTCATTTAATCGGTGGACATCCAATGGCAGGTAGTCATAAGTCAGGTGTCACAAATTCTAAAAAACATTTATTCGAGAATGCTTATTATGTATTGATATATGATCAAGCGATAAATGAAGCGGCTTATAGTGAAGTCAAACATTTGCTAGAACCGACTAAAGCAAAATTCATCAAAATGTCAGCAAAAGAACATGACTATGTAACAGGTGTCGTCAGTCATTTTCCACATGTCATCGCATCAAGTTTAATTCATATGAACGAAGAAAATACACAAATTTCAGAATATGTCAGATTGTTAGCAGCAGGCGGTTTCCGTGACATCACACGTATCGCGAGCAGTAATGCTGATATGTGGCGCGACATCACATTAGAAAATAAAGAACATCTTGTCACACTTATGGAAAATTGGATTGAACAAATGACACATACGAAAGAAATGATTGAAGAAGGAAATCCAGCATTAATTCATGATTTTTATCAATCAGCCAAAACATATAGAGACCAACTCCCTATAAAAGAGCAAGGTGCCCTAACTTCAACATTCGATTTATATGTTGATATCCCAGATAAACCCGGTATGATCAGTGAAGTAACAAGAATACTCGGACAAAATCACATATCAATAACAAATATCCGAATATTAGAAGTAAGAGAAGATATTATGGGTGCATTAAGGTTAAGCTTCAAATCAAGCACAGATAGAGATAGCGCAATCGAAGCCTTACAATCATTTGATACGTATACATTGTAATATTGAATATCGAGATTAGGAAAAAAAGCCAAGAGATTTAAGGTCTCTTGGCTTTGTTTTGATTTGAGTAAATGATTGTGGATGACCTCTTGGCTCAAATTGAGCATTAAGCCATGCCTGATGTGAACCCAAATATTTGACCTAAACAAATCAAATTATTGGGGGGCATTCTTATGATGAAAAAATATGATTTTAAATTCAAAATAAAACTTGTAAAAGAATATTTAGAAGGAAATCAAAGTTATAGAACAATTGCTTTAAAATATGGTGTTTCAAGTTGGTCTGTCATTCGGATTTGGGTCAATCAATATAAAGAGTTTGGAGA
>NZ_JAJNIR010000032.1:0-28727 GCF_022385935.1 Mammaliicoccus sp. J-M41
ATGGTTATGAACCAGCTTCTTTTACATGATCAAATTAAAGATAGAGTTATTAAGTATCTTGAATAACTTACACACTTAATTTGACAAAGCCCACAAAAAAATAAGCATATCACTTTTCTGAGTTTCTCAGATAAGTGATATGCTTATTCGTTTATTTATAGAGTTCTTTAGCTACGAATAGCTTCTATTCTTTGCTTGCACTTACTTTAATATCTGAAGGTCCGGCTAATAATGGTTTCACACTTTTAATAAATTGTTGGAAGTGCTCGCTATTATTATGTGCTTCTATAGCTTCTTGGTTTTCCCAAATTTCATACATTAAATAAGTATTGTCTGACTCAGTTGATTTGAAGTGTTCGTAACCGATGTTTCCTGTTTCTTGTCTTGATGATGCTACTAAATCTTTAATCAATGCTTCATATTGTTCAACTGCTTGTGCTTGAACTTCAAACTTCGCATTTATGATTAACATTAGATAACCTCTTTCTCTCTATCAATTTGATTTCTATATTTGAATCATGACAGAAAGCGATAGAATTGTAAATTTTGAAATCTTGGAATTGAAAATTTTATTTGGTTCTTAATTTTGAGTGTCTTATTCCATACGTGAAGTACATGATAATTCCTAAAATAAACCATATAATAAATGCTATCCAAGTTGTACGTGTTAAGTTTGTCATCAAATATAAACAGATGATAAAGGATACGATTGGTAATACAGGATATAAAGGTACATTAAAGCCTTCTGATGGTAATGTACGATTTCTTCTTAAGAACAGAACGCCTATTGAAACGGTACAAAATGCAAATAATGTACCGATATTAATTAATGAAGCGAGTTCTGATAAAGGTACAAGACCTGATACGATTCCCATAGATAATGTGAGTATGACAGTATTTTGTACGGGAGTTTGCTTTTGATTCGTTTTAGAGAATACTTTTGGAAGTAAACCATCTCTACTCATTGCGAAAATTAAACGCGTTCCACCATAAGACATGACGAAGATCACTGTTGTCATACCAACGATTGCACCTAGTGACAGGAATCCAGCAATCCAATTTTGATTAATGGACTGTAATGCATAAGCAACTGGCGCGCCGACACCTTCTAAATTTTGATAAGGTACGACACCTGTGAGTACAGCTGAAACAATAATGTATAAAATGGTACAAATCGTTAATGCACCAATAATTCCGATTGGCATGTTCTTTTGAGGATTTTTAACTTCTTCAGCTGCAGACGATACTGCATCAAATCCAATATATGCAAAGAACACCATTGAAGCACCTGTTAACACACCATTGAAACCAAATGGTAAGAACGGACTCCAATTATCAGGTTTAACGTAAAAAATACCTACTATTATAAAGAGTAGGACAACCATTATTTTAACAATAACCATAATATTATTGATGCGCGTAGATTCTTTTACGCCAATAATTAATAATGCGCCAATGATCATAATGATAATAAATGCTGGTAAATCAAAATAATGACCACTAGAAGGGTCATATGAACCAGATAAAGCTTTTACGACATGGATATTCATACCAGATAATAAGTTAACAACATATGAAGACCAGCCACTTGCGACTGCTGCAATTGCTAAGCCATATTCAAGTAATAATGCCCAACCTAATATCCAAGCAATACCTTCACCAAAAACATAATAACTATATGTATAGGCACTACCAGCTTGTGGAATTTTTGATGAAAATTCAGAATAACATAAAGCTGCTAAACCACAGCCGATTGCAGCGATAATAAATGAAAGCATAATTCCAGGTCCGGTTATTGTTGAGGAGATTTCACCAGGCAAGATGAAAATACCACTACCAACAACAGCTCCGACTCCAAGCATGGTTAAATCAAAAGCGCCGAGTGTTTTTTTAAGTTTTTTATTTGATTGAGAAGAAAGGTGTTCTTTCTTCTTGAAAAATTGATTCATGTTGCACCTCCGGCAGACAATTATACAGAGATTTGTCTAAAAATTCTATATGTTTAAATAATTCTATTAGTGTAATTTTGTTTTAAAAAAGGAATTATTATGTATTTAATTTGAAAATTTAGTGAATTATAAATAAAATATGATAAAAGTTATAAAAAAATTAAATTACGAACAGACTGTTTGACTCACTTCATAATCACGTTTAATATTTACAAGCGTAAAGTAAGTAATTACTTTTTATAAATGAGGAGGATAATCCATGAAAAATGAACAAATTGTATTAGCTAAAAGAACTGAAGGTATCCCTCAAGATGATGTATTTCGTTATGAAGAAATAGAAGTGAAAGAACCAAATAATGAAGAAGTATTATTAAAATCAATATATGTTTCTGTAGATCCATACATGAGAGGACGTATGAATGATTCTAAAAGTTATACGCAGTCATATGAATTAGACAAACCATTTAACGGCCATATCGTTGCAGAAGTCATTCAATCAAATGCTTCTGACCTTAAAGAAGGCGATATTGTAACAGGTATTTTACCTTGGCAAAAATATATAACAATTAATGAGAAATATGTTACTAAAATACCATCAACTGAAGTACCGTTATATCTATATTTAAGTGTACTCGGAATGCCTGGTATGACAGCTTATCAAGGACTCTTGAAAATTGGTAAACCTCAAGAAGGTGAAACAGTAGTTGTTTCAGCAGCATCTGGTGCGGTTGGTTCTGTCGTAGGACAAATTGCTAAGCTGAAATGTGCGCACGTAGTAGGTATTGCAGGCGGATCAGAGAAAGTAAATTACTTAACTGAAACATTAGGCTTTGATGAAGGTATAGATTATAAGAAAGATGACTTTGCTGAAGCATTAGAAAAGGCCGTTCCAAATGGTATAGATGTTTATTTTGAAAATGTTGGTGGTGCACTTTCAGATGAAGTGTTTAAACATTTAAATAAATTTGCGCGTATACCAGTTTGTGGCGCAATTTCTTCATATAACCTTAAAGGCGAAGATATTGGACCACGTATTCAACAAACATTGATTAAAAGCCAAGCATTGATGCAAGGATTCATAGTTGCACAATTTAATGAAGATGTTAAAGAAGCAAGTGAACAGTTAGCACAATGGGTACAAGAAGGGAAAATTAAATCCGAAGTTACAATAGATGAAGGATTTGATCAAATTCCAAATGCATTCCGTAAGTTATTTACAGGCGATAATTTTGGTAAACAAGTTATAAAAGTAGCTGAATAAAAGATTTGAAATCAGTTTAGGGTGAACATGCCCTAAACTGATTTTTTTGTGCGCTCATTTAGACGAGTATAATCTGTCGAAAAATGACAAAAATATCCATTTATTTATTCCTAAAATTTTGATTAGATGGTATAATTTTGAATTAACAAATGATAACGATTATCATTATCGACTTTAAAATACGGGAGAGATGAATATGACAACACAACACGAGCACAACAAGAATCGTTCAACAATCAAGAAGCAACATCATTTTTCTATTAGAAAATTGTCGGGAGGGATAGCTTCTATTGCAATTGGTGCGACTTTATTTTTAGGAGCAGGTCAAACAGCTAATGCAATGGAAGATAAAGTTGATACAGTAAATGAAGCAACGACTGCTACAGACGATAATCAAAGTGAACCAGTCGTGGCAGACGATGCTACAGTTACAAATAAAGAGAGAGAATTTTACAATGAAGATGAAACATTAGAATCAGCTGTTGGATCTGACGAAGCGGCAGACAATGCAACAACTGCAGCGACTACTGATAAAAAGGAAAGTGCTGTATCTGAAGAAAACGAAGCACATGACTTTGGATTTATTGTAAAGAAAGAAGCTGAAGATGAAAAATCAGTAATGGATAATTATTTAGAACATCCTTCAAAAGTAAGTCATGAAAATGGAAAAACATATGTGAATTTCACATTATTAAGCCCTGACTGGTGGAAGATGTTTGAATTATATAATGGTGACGAAAAACTTAATATGACAACATTAGAAGAAAATGATGATAAACGTGTTGTTAAAGTTGAAGTACCATCAGGCGTTACAGAACTTACATCAAAAGTACATATCGTTGTACCATTTATTAACTATGACAACAAATATACAACACGCGTTATTTTTGATGAAGCAGTTCCAGAAGCACCTAAAGTAGAAAAAGAAGCTCCAAAAGCGGAAACACCAAAAGACGATTCAACAAAAGAAGAAGCTCCAAAAGCGGAAACACCGAAAGACGACAAAGTAACGGAAGAAAAACCGAAAGAAGAAACACCGAAAGCAGAAACGCCAAAAGAGGAAACACCAAGTGAAGATACAGAAGATCAAGATGAAAATAAAGTTTCTGCAAATAAAGAAGGACAAGACTTCGGTTTCATTGTGAAAAAAGAAAAAGAAGATGCTAGATTAGTTTCAGATCGTTATTTTGAACAACCTTCAGTAATAAGCCATGAAAATGGAAAAACATTTGTTACCTTTACATTGAAACGTCCTGATTTTTGGAAGAAGTTTGAATTATATAATGGTGATGAAAAACTAAATACTACAATTATAGAAGATACTGAAGAGAAACGTGTTGTTAAGGTTGAAGTACCTACAGGTGTATCAGCACTTACATCTAAATTACATTTATATATCCCTTATGGTGATACCTATGATTACGATATCACAACACGCGTTGTTTTTGATAAAGCTATTCCAGATGGATCTCAAGTAGCTCCAGAGGCACCAAAATCCGATGCAGAGACTCCAAAAGCAGAACCAGATGCACCAAAAGCAGAGCCAGAAAAACCAAAAACAGATGCGGAGGCACCAAAAACAGATACAGAAACACCTAAAGCGGATCAAGAACAAACTTCTAAATTAAGAGAAGATATTAAAAATAAAGAAATCCATAATAAAACAGTTGATGGTGAAAAACGACCAATTAACTTTAAAGTTATTAATCCTAAAGATAATTCAGAAATATTCTATTATGCAGCTATGATTAAAGATCCAGCAAATATTGTTTTTGATGGCGATCAACCTATTTTAGAATTGCATGTAGATGCACCTTCTACATGGTTAGAATTTGACTTATTTGATGGCGATAAAAAATTAGACTACGACGTTGTTTCATATGATACTGAAAATGAAGTAGCAACTATTAGAGTTAAAGTTAATGAAAATACGAAAGAATTAAAAGTAAAAGGAACTGCACTTGCACTAGGTAGTAAGACTGAACATGAGCTTGGTCATATCGTATTTGATAAACCAATTACTAAAGATGCTTCTAATTATGCAACAGCAGATGATTATAAGAAACAAAAAGATAGAGAGAAATATGATAAAGCTATTACTTTAGAAGATAAAGTGCGTGAGCTTGAGAAATTAATCGATAAAGTTTCTGATGATGAAAAACCACAACTTCAAGAAGAATTAAAAGGACTTAAAGATAAATTAGCTAAAGAATTAGAAACTGCGGTTACAGAATTTGAAAAAGCACCAGTTACAAATGTAGACACTTCAAAAGCAAAAGATAGAAACTTTAAAGTTTTACACAGTTCTAAAGAGGATCAATCTCATATGGACTTTGAAGTAGAGCACCCAGCTAAATTAGTTGAATATAATGGTAAGAAGATGTTAGCCGTTACATTAAAACATGATTCAATGTGGAAAGATTTCCAAGTAGAAGGTGAAGATGGATATAAACGTCCTATTACAATTAGTAAAGATAGTGAAAAAGATACAAGAACAATCTTATTCCCTGTTGTAGAAGGTAAAGATTTCTATAATGCAATCATTAAAATTCATTTAATAACACCACATATTGAATATGAAGGATCATACCATGTAAGAATTAAGGACTTAGAAGATGCAGCTGAAACAGCAACACCAGAACCAACACCAAGTACTGAACCAGCACCTGCACCAACGCCAGAACCGAGTCCAGCTCCAGATAATAAACAAGAGCCAACAAAAGATCAGCCATCAACAGCAACACCAGATCAAAAACCAGAACCGGCAAAAGATCAGCCATCAACACCAACACCAGATCAAAAACAAGAACCAACAAAAGATCAACAACCAACAGTTAAACCAGATCAAAAATCAGAGCCAGTAGTTAATGTAAGCACTAAACCAACAACTGAGCCAGCAAAAGATCAAGTTAACACAAATAAAGAAGAACAAAAATCAGTTGAGCCAGTAGCAAGCAAAGATAAAGTTGAACCAGCAAAACAAGAAGCAAATAAAGAAAAAGCAGAAACTGAATCAACAAAACAAGAAGCAAGTAAAGAAAAAGCAACAACTGAACAACCAAAAGAACAAGCTAAGAAACAAGAAAATAAAAATGAATTACCAAATACAGGTGAGCTTGATAATACACAATATGCATTATTTGGATCACTTATTGCAGGATTAGGTTCATTATTCTTCATCGGTAGAAGAAAAACAAAAAATAGTAAATAAATATGAGACATAAAAAATAGTCATTCATCATGCCAACAAAGTCACAACTGTGATTTTGTTGGCATTTTTTATAAGCAGTTTTGGTGAGAAGTGCAAATAAGGAGTCCAGTAATTACAATTCTTAGTAGTTTTGTAACTAAGGGGGTCCATAGTAACATTTCGGATGAGTTTTGTAACTAACACCCCCGTTATGAACAAGTTTAGGCAGAAGTGTTCACAACGCCCTCGTTATGAACAAGTTTAGGCAGAAGTGTTCACAACCCGCAACAATCCTCATCACACTCATTCCCCATATCCTTCTTCATTCTCCATATCTTTCTCCTATAAATTCATCTTGTATATTAATGATATGAGGAGGATAATAATGTTTAAATATAGAAAATGAGGTGCATAAATTGTCAGCAAATAAAGCATATAAACAATTACTACTAGGAATGTTATCACTATTTATTGTCATGGCAATTGGGCGATTTTCGTACACACCTATTTTACCTTTTATGCAAAAGGCGACTCATTTAACAAACGAAAATGCTGGTTTACTGGCCACGGTCAATTACTTAGGATATTTAATTGGTGCGATGATTCCGACCTTTTTAATTATTAAAAGTAAAGTGGTAGATTTAAAAATTTATTTATTAATCAATATTATTTCTGTTTTATTGATGGGTGTTACGCAAGGTTTTCTTGTATGGAATATTTTAAGATTCATTGCTGGCATTACTAGTGGTACTGTATTTGTGTTAGCTTCAAATGTTGTGCTCGAGTCTTTAAATAAAGGTGGAAAATCTCATTTATCTGGATTCTTATATAGTGGTGTAGGGATTGGTATCTTTACAAGTAGCATATTTATTCAAATTTATACAGATTATAATACTTGGGCATCAACATGGATTATCTTAGGTATCGCTTCATTGATGCTAGGCTTTATTGTTATATTCTTTATGAAAGAAATTAAAGAACCTGTTAACTTAGAACAAAAGACAATACATATAAATGATCAAAATAGTGCATTATATACAAAATGGTTTATGGTATGTTTCTCAATAGCTTATTTATTAGAAGGTGCAGGATATATTGTCACAGGTACGTTCTTAGTTGCGATTGTTGAATCTATTCCAGATTTAAAAGAATATGCAGCACTTAGTTGGATGTTTGTTGGTATGGCAGCAATACCTTCATGTGTATTATGGTCTATTTTAGGCAATAAAATTGGATTTATTAAAGCGATATATTTAGCGTTCATTCTACAAATTATTGGCGTGATTTTACCAGTGTTTTCGCATAATATTATAAGCTTAATCATAAGTTCATGTCTGTTTGGTGGGACATTCTTAGGATTAACGACTTTATTTATGTCTCGTGGTCAGCTTATGAGTGCTGTCTCAGGAAGAAATTTAGTCGCTTTACTAACATTTATCTATAGTCTCGGACAAGTTGTAGCACCTTACTTTGCAGGTATCCTTATCGGAAGTTCTAATAACTATAATGGCGCATTGATATTTGCCTCTTCATTATTAATACTCGCTCTTGTCGCAATATTTATGAGCATAAGACCGTATCGACCTAAAAGTTAGAGTAGTGCAAATATACATTTTTATAAAGTGTTTACATTTTAAAGAGAATGATTTATAATTAAAACTGGTTATAACCAGTTGGAATAGGAATGATTGAGATGCTAAAAAATACACATTTATATTATCAAGTTTATGCAAAAATTAAAGATAAGATTATTTCAGGTGAATACAAAGAAGGCGACAAGTTACCTTCAGAACGAAAGCTTTGCGATGAATACGAAGTTAGCAGAATAACGATTAGAGAAGCGCTAGATAACTTAGAAGCAGAAAGTTTAATTCAAAGAGAACATGGTAAAGGATCTTTTGTATTAGGTAATCAATATAATCAGAAGATGAATAATCTTTATAGCTTCAAAGATGAAGTTGAAAAAAGCGGCGACAAAGCAAGTACAAAGGTAATAAGTATTCAAAGAGTAAAGCCTAGTATTTATATTCAAGAAAAAATGCAGCTCAAATCATTTCAAGAAGTGTATGAACTTAAAAGGTTAAGATTAGCCAATGATAAACCGTTAGTATTTGAGACTAGTTACTTACCTTTAAAGAATTGCGAAGGGTTGGATCGATTTGATTTTAATGAAGTATCATTATACGAAACATTAAATACGCATTACCAAATTCAAATCAATCATGCCTATGAAACATTAACAGCAAAAAATATAACTAAAGAACAAGCGCAACATTTAGAAAAACGTGTTAATGATCCATGTATGTTTATAGAAAGATATAGTTTTGTAAATGATGAGATTATTGAGTACACAGAGAGTGTTGCAAGCGGTAAAGACTATAAGTACACAGTAGACTTAATATAGTCTTTATATATACAAACTGGTTATGACAACATTACCAATATTGGAGGGGAAAGTATTGTTAAACACAACGGACACATATTCGGAGATTAAACAACAACCTGAAATGTGGCAATTAACAGAAGAGATTATTAAAGATATTAAATCAGATTTTGATGAATTTATTAAAGATATAGAGAAAAATGCAACTGGGAAGTTAAAGGTGCTATTTACTGGTGCAGGGTCATCAGCGTATGTCGGAGATATTTTAAGAACAGCAATTGATACGAAACATATGCCTAAGTGGGATTTTGAATCTGTACCAACGACACACTTTGTTACGAGTCCTGAAGCGTATATAGATTCAGAAACGACGTATTTAATTGTGTCATTTGCTAGATCTGGTAATAGTCCTGAAACGAAAGCAACGATTGATTTAGTCGAACAATTATCAGATAACGTACATCATTTATTTATCACAAATAATAAAAGTGGTTATTTAGCAACTGAAGAAAGTTTAAAACATGTTTTTAAAGTGATTCTTCCTAAACAAACAAATGATAAATCATTAGCAATGACATCAAGCTTTTCTTCAATGCTTGTAGCAGGTTATTTATTATTTAATGGATCGATTACGAATGGCTTTTATGATACTGCAGATTCGCTATTTGAATATTTGGAAGAACTAGCAGATCAAACATTACAAAAATCATTTGAAAAAGTATTTTACGTAGGAACTGGTTTGTTAGGTGAACTTACTAAAGAAGTTAGCTTAAAATTAAATGAACTAACAGGCGGTCATGTTGAGATTGCTAGAGAAACGACATTAGGATTTAGACATGGTCCTAAAGCAGGACTAAAGAAAGGGTCTATTTTTATATTGCTTAGAAGTAATGAAACGTATAAACGTGACTATGAAAGTGACTTATTAAATGAAGTGAACAAAGTTAAAGATAAGTACCAGTTGCTTATATTAGATGGTCAATCTTCAGATGAAAGTACACAAATACCGAATATCGAGGATTATAACGACTTTGAAATAGGGCTGATTTACTTAATGTTTGGTCAATTATTAGCAAGCAAAAAATCTGTCGAACTTGGCTTGAATCCTGATAATCCGAGTCCAGATGGCTTTATCAATCGTGTTGTTAAAGGGGTAACAATATATTCATATAGCTAAAGGGTGAGAAGAATGATTTTGACCAATACATTAAATCCATCTATCGATATCAGCTATCAAGTTGAAAGTCTTGAAATTGGGGCGGTGCATAGACCAACGCAAATGATTAAAAATGCTGGCGGTAAAGGTATAAATGTGACGAAAGTTCTGAATGATTTAGGTGCAGACGTGACAGCTACAGGTTATTTAGGTGGAACGAATGGACAATGGATTCAAACACAACTCGAACAAAGAAATATTCAACTTCAATTCATAGATATTGAGGGTAATACAAGACAGTGTATCGCCATTAACGATGGTGAACATCAAACTGAAATTCTTGAAGCTGGACCTGAAGTATCAGAAGCATCGCAAGCGTTATATCTTAAACAATTGGCGGATATCGCGCATCAGTACAAAGTTGTAACTATCAGCGGAAGCACACCAAAGTTAATGAATCAGTCAAAGACTGCATATATGATTAAAATTTTAAATACATTAACGAATAGTTACAATATAGTAGATATAGATGGACAATCGTTAAAAGGAATTTTAGGACAGAATGCTCATATTCATGCGATAAAACCTAATCAATCAGAGTTTGAAGACTTAGTTAATCAGAAGGGGTTAAGTCATCAAGACATTTTCAAGATTCTAAAAACAAATCAGTTGTTTAAAGATGTGGATGTATTTGTAACGCTTGGTTCTGAAGGTGCGATTATTAAATTGAAAGAGACGATTTACAAAGCAACTTTACCAAATATAAATGCGGTTAATCCTGTAGGTTCAGGAGATGCTACTGTGGCAGGTATCGCTTATAGTGTGGAGCATGATTTAGATCCTGTAACGACAATTCAAACAGCTTTAGCGTGTGGTACATCAAATGCGATGCAAGCTGCAACGGGAAAAATCATTCAACAAGAAGTGGATGATTTAATCAAAAAAGTGGGAGTGGAGAAATTAGGATGACAAATAAAGATATTAATAAACTCGTCGATGATAAAGGGATATTCGCTGCAATTGCTGTTGACCAAAGAGGGGCACTCAAAAGATTACTAGGTGAACAAGGAACGGATGACAACGTTGCATTATTTAAAAAGCTTGTATCTGAAACACTTTCACCAAGTGGTTCTAGTATTTTATTAGACCCTGAATATGGTAAAGATGGCATACAAGCTAAGGCTATAGATGCTGGATTGATTTTAGCTTATGAACAAACTGGATACGATAAATCAGTAGTCGGTAGATTACCAAGATTAGTTGAAGGTTTATCTGTTAAACAATTAAAAGAGATGGGTGCTGACGGTATTAAATTACTCATCTATTATGACGTCGATGAGCCGGATGATATTAATGATGTAAAGAAAGATTTAGTGCAACAAGTTGGACAAGAAACGGTCGAAGAGAATATTCCATTCCTATTAGAAATCTTAACTTATGATGATCAAATAGGTGATGAAAAAGGTCAATCGTATGCTAAAGTTAGACCACATAAAGTGATAGAGGCGATGAAAGCTTTTAGCGATGAAAAGTATAACGTCGATGTACTTAAAGTTGAAACACCCGTTAATATGAACTATGTCGAAGGTTTTACAGAAGATTATGTCTTTAGTAAAGATGAAGCGGCATCATATTTTAAAGAACAAGACAGTGCAACTTCAATACCTTACATATATTTAAGTGGGGGCTTAACTTCACAACAATTTAAAGATACACTTGTCTTTGCACATGAAAGTGGTGCGCATTTCAATGGTGTATTGTGCGGACGTGCAACATGGCAAGGTGGAACTGTTGTACTCAAAGAACAAGGTCAAGAAGCTGCTAAAGAATGGTTAAACAGTGAAGGCATTCATAATTTAAAAACGCTCAATGACATCATACAGAAGACAGCAACTCCAATAAGATAAACAAAGAACAGGTGGTGTAAAGATGCATAAATTTGAAATTAACACTGATTTCTTATTAGACGATAAACCTATTCAAATATTGTCTGGTGCCATTCATTATTTTAGAGTACCTAAAGATGACTGGTATCATTCGTTATACAATTTGAAAGCACTCGGTTTTAATACAGTTGAAACCTATATTCCGTGGAATTATCACGAACCTCGGGAAGAACACTTTGAATTTGGTGGCGAAAAAGATATTCAACACTTTATTCAATTGGCTGAAGAATTAGGTCTGTATGTGATTATAAGGCCATCTCCATTTATATGTGCTGAATGGGAATTTGGTGGTTTACCTTCATGGTTGCTCAATTATAAAGACATGAGAATTCGTTCGTCAGACCAACGATTTATCGATAAAGTAGACCGATATTATACACAATTATTTAAAATTTTAAAGCCGTTACAAATTGATCATAATGGACCGATTATCATGATGCAGATTGAAAATGAATATGGCTCATTCGGTGAAGATAAATCATATTTAAATATGATTAAAGATTTAATGATTAAACATGGTACAACAGTGCCGCTATTTACTTCTGATGGTGGATGGGCACAAACTTTGAGAGCGGGCAGTATGGCTGAAGATAATATTTTACCAACCGCTAACTTTGGATCTAAGACTGATTTAAACTTTCAAAATTTAAAATCATTCCATGAAGAATTTCAGAAAAAATGGCCACTCATGTGTATGGAATTTTGGGATGGTTGGTTTAATAGATGGGGCGATGACATTATTAAACGAGAAAGTGATGATTTAGTTGCCGAAGTAAGAACTTGCGTTCAACAAGGACATATCAATTTATACATGTTTCATGGTGGTACGAATTATGGATTTTGGAACGGTTGTTCAGCTAGAGGTACGGTAGACTTACCTCAAATTACTTCTTATGACTATGATGCACCGCTTAATGAAATGGGCAATCCGACTCAAAAGTATTATGATTTGCAGAAAATGCTCAAAGAAGAAATACCACATATCGAGCAATCAGAACCTTTAATAAAAGATTTTATGGAATTGGATCACATTCAACTACAAGATAAAGTCAGTTTGTTTAATGTTCTAGATGAAATATCGTATAAGACGACTTCTAAATATCCAGAGACGATGGAAGAAGCGGGTGATGGACTTGGTTACATGCTTTATCGTACGAAAATACACAAAGATTCACCAGTTGAAAAATTTAGAATTGTTGATGCACGAGATAGAGTAAAGATGTATATAGATGGTAAACATGTTTATACGGCTTATCAACAAGAAATCGGGGATGCTTT
Source organism: Mammaliicoccus sp. J-M41 (assembly GCF_022385935.1). Taxonomy (NCBI): domain Bacteria; kingdom Bacillati; phylum Bacillota; class Bacilli; order Caryophanales; family Staphylococcaceae; genus Mammaliicoccus; species Mammaliicoccus sp. J-M41. Next base: position 13,164 of record NZ_JAJNIR010000032.1, read on the forward strand.
TGAAGTTGAGTTACATTCAGAAGAACCTCAAATCGATATACTCGTTGAAAATATGGGGCGTGTAAATTATGGATATAAATTGCTTGCGAGTACACAAAGAAAAGGTTTAGGACAAGGTTTAATGCAAGATTTGCACTTTGTTCAAGACTATGAACAATTCCATATTCAATTAGAGCAACTAAACAAGGAGCATTTTGAAAAGGAATGGATTGAAGGGACACCTGCATTTTACAGGTATGTGTTTACGTTAAATGAAGCAAACAATACGCATATTGATGTAAGCGCTTTCTCAAAAGGTGTAGTATTAGTGAATGGCGTGAACATAGGTAGATATTGGAATGTTGGACCAACAGCATCCCTATATATATCAAAAGCACTGCTTCATGAAGGGGAAAACGAAATTATTATTTTTGATACTGAGGGGACATATAACCAAGAAATTAATTTGGTGAAAGAACCTAAATTTATTCAAAAAAAGGGAGAGATTTAAATGACAATTATAGCGAATAGAATTGATGGTAGGCTGATTCATGGGCAAGTAGCAAATTTGTGGACGACAAAACTAGATATTACAAGACTTATGGTTATTGATGATGTTGTTGCTGAAAGTACAGTAGATAAAAGCGGGCTTAAATTAGCAACGCCAGCTGGTGTTAAATTAAGTGTATTACCTGTTAAAAAGGCAGCGGATAATATACTAAATGGTAAATATGACTCTCAAAGATTAATGGTGATTGCCAAAGGACCTGATCAATTTTTAGAACTTGTAAACTATGGTGTAAAAATTGATGAGTTAAATGTTGGTAATATGTCTCAAACAAATGAAACAAGATCAATCAAACGTTCGATTAATGTTACGGATAAAGATATAGAAACATTTAAAGAACTTAACCACAAAGGTATTCGAATTATTTCACAAATGGTTCCAAATGATAATAGTGAAGATTTCATGTCATTGATTAAATAATATTTAAACAAAAAGGGGTTTTTAATTATGGAAATATTATGGTGGCAAGTTCTGCTTTTAACATTATATGCGGGTTATCAAATATGGGATGAGCTTCATCTTTATTCTTCAATAAGCCAACCCGTATTCGCAGGTTTAATTGCAGGGTTAATAATGGGAGATGTAACAACTGGTTTAATTATCGGTGGTAGCATGCAGTTAACAATTTTAGGGGTTGGTACATTCGGAGGTGCATCAAGAATTGATGCGAACTCAGGTACAATTTTAGCGGTAGCTTTCTCAGTTGCATTAGGTATGCAGCCGACTCAAGCAATTGCTACATTAGCCGTACCTGTTGCGAGTTTGATGATTCAAACAGATATTCTAGCTCGATTTACAAATACATTCTTTGCACATCGTATAGACGCTAAAATCGAACAAATGGATTATAAAGGAATTGAACGTTATTATATTGCAGGTATTATTCCATGGGCATTATCAAGAATGATTCCAGTATTCTTAGCATTAGCATTTGGTGGTTCTGTCGTTAAAACAGTTGTGAATTACTTGAACGCTGACTTAAAGTGGCTTGGAGATGGATTAACAACTGCAGGAGCTGTATTACCAGCAGTCGGTTTTGCAATCTTATTAAGATACTTACCTATTAAGAAACATTATATGTATTTCATTTTAGGATTTGTATTAACAGCGTTATTAGCTACAGTATTTGATGGTATGAGTGGTTTAGGTACAGCTGTATCAGGACTTGATAAGAAATTTGATGCGGTATTCAATCCTCTACCTATGTTAGCCATTGCGTTAATCGGATTTTCATTTGCTGCAATGGAATACAAACGTACTTCTTTAGCAAAACCAGTACAACCTGGAGAAATGAATACTTCTAATTCTCAAAATGATGATGAAGGGGAGATTGAAGATGACGAACTATAATCAAAATGTTGATCCTAAAGAACAAAATGTCACAACAGAAGGTCAGTATAAATTAACTAAAAAAGATTTTAGACAAATTAATAGAAGAAGTTTATTAGGCTTCCAAGCCGGATGGAACTACGAACGTATGCAAGGTTCTGGCTATTTATATATTATGCTTCCACAATTACGTAAAATTTATGGTGACGATACACCAGAACTAAAAGAAATGATGCATACACATGCTCAATTTTTCAATACGAGTAACTTTTTCAACACAATTGTGACGGGTATTGATGTCGCAATGGAAGAACAAGAACAAATTAAATCTAAAGAATCTGTAAGTGGTATGAAAGTAGGTTTAATGGGCCCATTCGCTGCAGTAGGAGACTCTATATTCGGTTCATTAATTCCAACTATATTTGGGGCGTTAGCTGCCAATATGGCGATTAACGGAAATCCTTTTGGTGCTTTTATATGGTTAGCAGCGCAAATTGCCGTTATGGTCTTTAGATGGAAACAATTAGAATTTGCATATAAAGAGGGTATATCTTTAGTAACAACGATGCAACATAAGCTCGAATCATTAACAAATGCTGCTACATTGCTTGGGGTATTTATGGTCGGAGCACTCGTCGCCACGATGGTTAAAGTTCAATTTGCTTGGGAACCAAAAATTGGTGATTTAACAGTTAATATTCAAAATAATGTCGATATGATCTTACCAAAATTATTACCATTAGCAATTGTACTAGGTATTTATTGGTTATTAGGCAAAAAACATATGAATTCAACACGTGCAATCTTTATCGTTATCATTGTAACGGTTATATTATCTGCACTAGGCGTATTAGCAAAAATTTAATCAATAGGAGTTTTCACAATGGGAAAATTAATTTTAGCAAGTCATGGTTCAATGTGTGAAGGTTTAAAAGAAAGTGTTGAGATGATATTAGGACCACAAGATAATATTGAAACTGTTGCACTTTTGCCGGATGAGGGACAAGAAGACTTTGAAAAGAAATTTCTAGCAGTAATCAATGATGAAGAAGTAACTGTATTTACAGATTTACTAGGCGGTACACCAGCCAATGTCATTTCTAAAACTTTAATGACTGGAAAACAGTTTGATTTATATGCCGGAATGAATTTGCCTATGGTTATTGCATATTTAAATGGAGAAATGCTGAATCAAGAAGCGGACATCATTAATGAAACACAAAAAAGTATCGTAAAAGTAAATGATTTACTACAAGACTTAGATGAAGATGATGAATAACGATTAAAATTAGTCAAGAGATGCTGTTACCCTTTATAATAAAATAAAGATAAAAAATGAGGGATGCATAATGAAGAATGAAAAAATATACGACATGCCAGTATCAAATGTTTATCCACATTACGTCACAAAAGCTGAGAAAAAAGGTAAAACAAAAGCAGACGTAGATGAAATCATCATTTGGTTAACAGGTTATAGTCAAGAATCATTAGATCAGCAATTAGAGAACAAAACTGATTTTAGAACATTTTTTGAAGAAGCACCAAATATGAATCCAAATCGAAAACTGATCAAAGGCGTCATATGTGGCATAAGAGTTGAAGAAATCGAAGAACCACTTATGCAAGAAATTAGATACTTAGACAAATTAATAGATGAGTTAGCGAGAGGTAAGAAAAAAGAAAATATATTTAGGTGAATATGAAGTAAAAGCATGGGATAATCTCCCATGCTTTTTTTAATGATATGCTACCCAAAGTGTCCACTGATCTTTTTCTATTATCGGAGAATCGTCTCCTACATATTTAGGGAATTGTGCTACAAATGTTTTTAATTCTTGGTCTGATAATTCAAATAGAATACTACGACCTTTTCTTGATAAATAATCATGCTGTAAGGATTCTATCGTTGTATATGATTGTCTAATTTCATTAATTTTTAAAGTTTCAACATTATTAAATCCAACATCATATAATGCCTTTGTAACATCTGCTTCTGAATGTCTTCTCTTTGAATCAAAATTCCGCAGTCTTGGAAAATGTTCATATAAATATCCGCGTAGATTGTTTGAAGAAGCGGGAATCGCTAAATCTTCAATAGTTCGATCTTGAATGACAAATATGCTGTTATCTTTTAGAATACGCTTTGTTTCAATAAAAGCTTTTTGTAAATCTTGAATATGATGAATGAGTGCTCTTGAAAGGATAAAATTCTGTGACTGGTTGGCTAAATGATTATTGAATATATCTCCAACTTCAAATTGTATATGGTTATTGTAAGCTTGTTAATTAGCTGATGCGATCATTACTTCAGATTGGTCTATACCTAAGATATGCTTGAATCCAAATTCACTTAATTGATTTGTGTAAATGCCGCCGCCACACCCGATGTCTAGTGCATTATCCTTATCAATATTAGATTGTTTGATGATGCTACTAATCAAAGTTACCCAATTATAATCAACCTTTCGTCCACTATACATATACTTATTATGCTCATCATGAAAAATATTATTCAAAATATCATCCCCTTTCCTTACACCATACACCTAAATGGATAGTTGTAATAATACACATAACTTATGAATAGCTATAACAAGGTGTTAATTTCAATATGATAAAATAAAATTACTATGATTATGGAGTGGTGAGAATGGAGACTTGGGATTTATACGATGAAAATAGGCAGTTATTAAATGAAACGATGACAAGAGGAAATGAAGTACCTGCTAATCGATATCATCTTGTGATTCATGTTTGTATTATTAATAAAGAGGGAGAATTGCTAATACAAAAAAGAAGAGATGACAAACAAGGATGGCCAGGTAAGTGGGACTTCTCAGCAGGAGGTAGTGCTGTTCAAGGTGATACAAATAGAGTTGCAGCAGAACGAGAAACATATGAAGAACTAGGTATTAAATTGGACTTAACTAATCAAAGACCACATTTCACAATTAATTTTGACGACGGATATGATGATTTTTTCATAGTGCATCAAGAGATAAATATAGAAAAACTAAGCTTTCCAACAGAAGAAGTACAAGAAGTAAAATGGGTTACAAAAGATGAATTATTAGACATGATTAAAGAAAGTTTATTTATTCCGTATAGGAATAGTCTTATAGAATTTATATTTGAAATGAATAATGAATTAGGAACAATAAGAGAGTAAAGAAACAGTTTAACTGTTTCTTTTTCATATTGCTATCACCTTTTGAATGTTATAAAATATTGTAAAAATGACAATTTTTGTATAAAGGGATGATTAGGGATATGGTGATTTCAGCTGATGGTATTATTGCTAAGATGAAAATCAAAAGATTAACTATGATAAGGTTATGCGTAAAATGATTTCTGAATGGGAACGTTCTGAAACAAGACCTTCTATTTTAATTCATAGTTGTTGTGCGCCTTGTAGTACTTATACGTTAGAGTTATTAACACAATATGCAGATGTTGCGATTTATTTTGCGAATCCAAATATTCATCCGAAAAGTGAATATGAGCGTAGGGCGAAAGTTCAAGAAACGTTTGTTGAACAATTTAATGAGCGTACAAATTCTAATGTTAAATATATTGAAGCAGCCTATGAACCACATAAATTTATGAAAATGGTTAAAAGTAAAGATTTAGCTGATGAAAATGAAGGTGGGCTAAGATGTACGGCTTGTTTCGAAATGCGTTTAGAACTCGTTGCAGAAGCGGCAGCTGATCTTGGAAATGATTATTTTGCGAGTGCGTTAACGTTGTCACCTAAGAAAAATGCACAATTGATTAACGAACTTGGTATGGATGTTCAAGATTTATATCATGTTTATTATTTACCGAGTGACTTTAAGAAGAACAAGGGGTATGAAAGATCGATTAAAATGTGCAATGAATATGAGATTTTTAGACAATGCTATTGTGGTTGTGTGTTTGCAGCTATGAAGCAAGGTATAGATTTTAAAGAAGTGAATAAACAGGCTAAAGCTTATTTAGAATCATGTAATAAAAGTTGCATGTAATTTTATTTGCAATCCTAGGATAAAACAGATATGTTGAAAGAGTATAGAAATTAAATAATTTTAAACCACTGGAAGTGCCTTTATAAAGGCTGAGATTAAAGTGATACCTTTAAAATTCCTTGAACCTGATCCAGCTTATACTGGCGTAGGAAAGTGGCGTATTGATTATAAGGTACTCATGACGCTATTTTCTTAATGAAAATAGCGTTTTTTTAATTATAAGGAGGATTTATAAATGAAATTTACAGATAGAGTATTCAATAGAGTTGAACCGATTTGGCAATCTTATATGAAACATCCTTTTATTATAGGATTAGGTGATGGCACGTTAGATCAAGAAAAATTTAAACATTGGTTGAAACAAGATTATATATATTTAATAGAATATGCGAGACTATTCTCAATTGGTGCAGCTAAATCAACTGACTTAAAAATGATGGCGACTTATGCTGATTTAGCGAATGGCACATTAAATACTGAAATGTCATTACATAGAGGCTATGCTAAGCAATTTGGTATATCAGAAGCGGAATTAGAAGAGACAGAACCGGCTCAAACGACTATTGGCTATACGAGTTATATGTTGAATATGGCACAACAAGGTGGCATTGAGAATGTTATTGCGGCTATTTTGACATGTACTTGGAGTTATAATTATATAGGGTCAAAATTAGCTGAAATTAAAGGAGCATCGGACCATCCTTTATACGGAGAATGGATTAATATGTATGCTTCAGATGAATTTAGTCAGTACAAAGAAGATTGTATTCAGTTGATGGATCAAGTTACAGAAGGTAAGACAGAAGCGGAATTACAATGCTTAGAAGATATTATTGTTAAAACGAGTTACTATGAATATATGTTCTGGGATATGGCTGAACATTTAGAAACATGGCCAGTACCGGTAAAATAAATAGGGAGCGGGACAGAAATCTAATTTGTATAAAAAGATTTCGTAGTCCCGCCCCGGCAAGGCTGACTAGAGTTGAAAAAAGCTTGATAAAAGCGCATTTTCAATTCAGTCAGCTACTGCCAAGAAGCATGCACAATGCTTCTGTCTTTTTTTATACTATTATTTGCCTTCGTAGGCTTTTATTAAAGTTTCTACATCGAATTTCTTCATTTTAAGAAATGCTTTTGTAACGTTACTGATTTGTTCTGGTGTGCCTTCTTCTGCCATTTGATCCATGATTTTAGGGACAATTTGCCAGGAGACACCGAATTGATCTTTGACCCATCCGCATTGTTCTGCTTCTGGTACAGCAGATAATTTATCCCAATAATAATCAATTTCTTGTTGGTCTTCTAAAAATAGTATTAATGAAATACCTTCGTTTAAGTTGAATTCATGTTTATGTGCACTATCAAGTGCGACAAAATATTGATCTTCTAATTTAAATTCTGCGTGTGCGAGTGTATCTGGCTTGTCTGGCTCCATGCCTTCTGGGTAATAAAATTTACTAATATCACCACTGTTTTTAAATACGCTTGTGTAGTAGTTAATCGCTTCTTCAGCTCTACCAACATTATCATTAATGAACATAAATGATGGTCTAATACGATCATCGAATGGTTGGTCTGTGATGAGGAGTTGCCATGAAACACCAAACTGATCTTCCAACCAGCCATATTTTTCACTAAAGTCGTAAGCACCAAGTTCCATCATAATTTTCCCGTTATGTGCGAGTGCAGTCCAAACTTTGTCGAGTAATGCTGCTTCAGATTGTTTGAAAAGTACTGTAAATGATATGGAAGGATTTTTTGTGAAATAAGGACCAGCATTGATTGCCATAAATTTATAATCAAAAATATTAAAAGTGAGCTGTTTTGCATCTCCGGATGGTGTATCTGTAAACGTTACATCTGAAATGATTTCTGATTCTGGAAAAGTTTGCATATAATAATCGACGGCTTCTTGCGCTTCGTTATCGAACCATAAATGCGGAACAATTCTTTGATTATTCATTTCTTCATCTCCTCAGTCCTTTTTACTTATTATACCCATCGTTATAAATATAAACATTTAGTTCATTGAAAGTTTATTGATTTGTGTGCCATCATGGTTAAAATTATTTTCATCAAGCCATTCTTCGTAATGTTTTTTGATGGATGGCCATTCTTTATCAATGATAGAGAACCAGTCTGTATCGCGATTCCTTCCTTTATATACGAGTGCTTGTCGAAAAGTTCCTTCATATTTGAAACCAAGTCTTTCGGCAGCATGTTTCGAAGGTGCGTTCAAACTATCACATTTCCATTCATAGCGTCTATATTTTAAAGTTTCAAAAACGTATCGAGCAAGTAAATATTGTACTTCAGTAGCAATGCGCGTTCTTTTAAGTAGTGTTGAATAATGAATGTGGCCAACTTCTATCGTTGAAGCTTTAGGATTAATTCTTAAAAGTGACATTATACCTAATGCTTGATGTGTTTCTTTGTCGACAATCGCAAAGAAATAAGGATCTTTAGAAATGATTCTTTCTTCGATTAACTGCGTAAATGAAGCTTTATCATGAATCGGTTCATGAGGTAAATACGTCCAGTTTGCATCATTTTCTGATGAACATAATAAAGGGAATAACTGATCGATATGACTTTCGTTTAAATGTTCAAGTTTACTGTACTTACCTTCAAGCATATCAACACAAGGCATATTCGGTTCTTTAAATGATTTGACTTCATCACCAATTGGTTGATTAAAAGTATTATATCTCATAAAAAATCCTCCTTTATTTTTATCATAGCATAAAATAAAGGAGGTGAAATTTACGAGCGCGAGTACTGATGCATAAATTTAGCAACGCTTAAGTAAACTAAATGAACAATGATTAAACTTGCGACAGTATCAGAAAAGAAGTGTGCACTTAAATAAATTCTTGAACACATCATAGACAAAATTAATATAGCAGTAATCCATTTAACTGTTACATGTTTGTATAACGCAAGTATGAGAAAAATCGCTACAAATAATGTTAGTGTATGCATGCTTGGAAAGCTGTAACCATCAATTAAATCGGATGGTCTTGGCCGTTGAATAATATATTTTAACGCTGTTCCAATAAATAGTGATGAGAAAGAGAATATTAAATACTGTAGCAAATTTCTTCTATTATAAAAATATAATCCAATTAATAATATGCATATTAATATACCACTATGTAAAGGTGAAAATAAAAAAGAAATAATCGTTAGATAATTATGTAATCTAAATGCTAATGTTTCGGTTTGTATAAATTGATAGACATACTGATCAGTAGTATTGATATAATTTGTGAAAATCAATGACACGATTAAAATTAATAAAATCGCATAACAAATAATGAGCTTGGAATCTTTCTTCATTGTGCGTAAAGCTCCTTTGAACGTGAATATTTAGACTTTTTTTCTATTGTAAATATAAAAATAATTTTAGACAATAGGACTTTAGGACTACCTAAATATCGTTTAGTAATTTACTTAAAAGTGCTATCATGGTAATTATAAATAAAAACTAGGAGTGTGACTATGAAGCTAACAAGAAAAGGTAAAGTAACAATTATTATTGCAGCTATCGTCTTAATTGCTGGTATATTCGTAACAGTAAAGGCGATTAATATAAATAACAAAGTTTATCAACCCATCAATAAACAAGATACAAAACATGTGAAAGAAAAAATTAAAAACAATAAGCCAATTTCTATCGCGATTTTTGGTGTAGATTCTAACAAAGAAAGAGAATCAGAAAATATAGGTGAACGAACGGATTCAATTATGTTAGCTTCAATCAATCCTAAAACTAAAGCAACTAAACTCGTTAGTGTTCCACGTGATATGGCAGTAAATATTCCTGGATATAGTAGTCATGATAAAGTTGCACATGCATATGCATACGGTGGATCAAAAACAGCAGTACAAACATTAAAAAATGAATTCAATATACCGATAGATGGGTATATAACAGTAGATATGGATGGCTTTAAAAAGACAATCGATGCCTTAGACGGTGTAAATGTTAAAAGTAATAAATCATTTACTTTTAACGGTACAAAATTTAAAGCTGGAGAGAAAGTGAAATTAAATGGTCAAGAAGCATTAGACTTTGTACGTAGCCGTAAAGAAGAAGGCGCTGGAGATGATGAAGGAAGACAAGAAAGACAACGTATTGTAATAGAAGCAACAAGTAAAAAGCTTAAAAATAATTTAAATGTCAATAATTTCAATGAGTTGATGAATGTCGCTCAAGATAACATTACAACAAGCTTTAATTTAAATGATACAAGGAAACTAATCACTGACTATAAAAGTGCAACAGAACATTTTGAGAAGATATCTATCGATGGTGTGAATCAAGTAGAGAGTGATGGTATTTGGTATTTCGAAGCAGATAAAGATGCGAAACAGCAAATTGTGAAATCGTATAAAAATAATTTAAAAAGCTAGCATATGGATGTATCAATTTACTTAATATGAAATGGGGTTATTTAAGTGACTTCAATTAATGAAGTGAAGATTGAACAAAATATGAATCACCTTATTCAAAATTACGGTATTCAACTATTAAATTATATGAGTGATTGTGAAAGAGAAGAACAAGCAATACTTTCAACGTTTGAGAAAGTGGATGATCAAACTATTAAAGCAACTCTAGAATTGTTGAAGCAAAATAATCTTATCAATGTTAGAACTGAAGAGATTATGCCCCCAAATATCTATTATCATCTTACGAAAGATGGCGAGTTGATTTTGCAGATGATTTATAAGTTTGAATCATTAACCTTTGAGTAGGTTACACAATAATAAATAGCTGTTGTTTTGAACTTTGAATAATTTTTAATACAATAACACATAGGAGGGATCGTCATGAATAAAGATTGGCAATCACAATTACCTATAGATGATATTAAAGAGCTCATACCAGTAAGTGGTGGAGATGTGAATGAAGCATATAGAATTGAAAGACAGAGTGGAACGGATTTTCTACTTGTTCAACATAATAGAAGCGAAGATTTTTACGCTGCCGAAATTGCTGGTTTAGAAGCATTTGAAGAAGCGGGTGTTACAGCGCCTGTTGTTAAAGGTTACGGTCAAATTAATGGAGATGCGTATTTAATACTAAGTTATCTTGAAGAAGGTCGTCGAGGTAGTCAAAGTGAACTCGGCAAACTGGTAGCGAAATTGCATAGTCATTATCAACAAGATGGTAAATTTGGATTTCATTTACCTTATCATGGTAGCGATATTACGTTCGAAAATGGTTGGAAAGATACATGGATTAATATATTTGTAGAGCAACGCTTAGATCAACTGAGAGACGAAATTGTAAGACGAGGACTTTGGTCTAAGGACGAACTTCAACAATTTGAACAAGTACGTACAGTCATTATTGAAGCCTTAACAGAACATAAAAGTAAACCGTCATTACTACATGGAGACTTGTGGGCAGGTAATTATATGTTCTTATCAAACGGGGAACCAGCATTATTCGACCCCTCTCCATTATATGGAGATCGTGAATTTGATTTAGGAGCAACAAGAGTCTTTGGTGGTTTCACGGAAGCCTTTTATAAAGCTTATGATGAAGCATTACCTTTAAGTAAAGGTGCAAATGAAAGAATTAAATTTTATGAATTATACTTATTGATGGTTCACTTAGTGAAGTTTGGGTCAATGTATGCAGGTAGTGTTCAGAGAACAATGGATGACATATTAAATGATAAGTAAAAAGGATTGGGATAAAGATTTATCCCAATCCTTTATTTATTGTGTTGATATTGTATAGTTGCTGTTAAATGAACATCATCTTCACCTATATTACGATAAGTATGTGTGACGTCAGATTCGAAACGTATGGCATCATCTTGACGTACTGTGTGTTTAACACCATTGATATCGACTTCAAGTGTACCGCTATGAACGATGATGTATTCCTCAGATCCATTGTGATGTCCTTCTGATTTCATTTCAGCTTCACTTTGTAAAATCATATTAAACATTTCAAAATTTTTATCAATATTAAATGGGAAATATGGGTATATTGTGACGGATTGATTATCGTTATATATAGGTGTAATGTCTGATTTAGACACGCAATTAATGTTATCTTCTTTATTAGAAATTAAATCGGATATAGGTAAATGTAAGCCATTTGCTATTTTCCATAAAGTTGTAATGGTAGGATTAGATTGTCCATTCTCAATTTGATTGAGCATTGTTTTGCTTACGCCTGTCAATTTAGATACTGTGCTTAGACTTAATTGTTGCGATGTTCGGTACTGTGACAAATTATGCGCAACAATTGTATGGATATCTTTCATAAATATAAACACTCCTATTTACTTTATAACGAACGCGTTGTACAATATAGCGTGTTCTTTATAACGAACGTTAAGAACAGTATAACAGAAATTTACTTTAGGGAGATAATAAAAAGATGGATCATATAAATAGAAGTAAAAAACAAACTTTAATATTATTTATTGGTATCTTACTAATTGGAGCAAGTTTAAGAGCACCTATTACTTCAGTAGGGATTGCATTACCTTCAATTAAAGAAACTTTAAATTTATCCAATACATCTGTCAGTTTAATCACAATTATTCCATTGCTTTCATTTGCAGTGATTTCACTATTCGCTGCTAAAATTAGTCATAAATTTGGATTAGAACGTACAGTTTTTGGTGCACTCATATTAATATGTATAGGTATTGCTTTAAGAGCGATTACAGGAGTCTCTTGGTTATATATCGGTACAATATTAATAGGTGTAGGGATTGCGTTTGGAAATGTGTTAACACCAGGTATCATTAAAATGAACTTCCCGTTACGTATAGGTATCATGACAGGTTATTACACAGTTGTGATGAATATATTCGGAAGTGCTTCATCATATGTTACAGCACCACTTGTTAAACATTTTAACTACAACATTGCAATCAGTTTAATAGGTATTGTAACGTTTATAGGTATTATTATATGGTCATTCCAGTTAAACAAACATGAAACAGTTAATAGTTCTCAAACTACGACAAATATAAATGTTTGGAAATCACCATTGTCATGGCAAATTACGCTATTAATGGGCGGCCAGTCAATGATATTTTATTCATTGATAAATTGGTTACCTGAATTTTTATTAAGTCATGGTACACCGATTAATGAAGCGGGGATTTATTTATCTATTCTTCAATTAGCGATTATTCCACTAACTTTTGTCACACCTATATTTGCTGAAAAAATGAAGAACCAAGTTCTGATTACTTTTGTGACAGGATTACTTTTCGTATTAGGTATACTAACGTTAATGTTACAACCTAACTGGGCATTTTTAGGTATTATATTGATTGGTATTGCCAGTGGTTTAGCATTTGGACTTGTTAATACATTCTTTGGATTAAGAACAGAAAATGGTTTAACGGCAGCCAAATTATCAGGTATGTCACAGTCAGTAGGGTATTTATTTGCTGCGATTGGTCCATTACTATTCGGTATACTGCACGATGCTACAAATAGTTGGAATACGTCATTTGGCATACTGCTTGTTACGTCAATTATCATTATGATTATAGGATCACGTGCGGGTAGAAACATTACAATAGAACAAACTTTAGGAGCGAGACATTAAATTAATGTCTCGTTTTCTTTATTTCTATTTATTAATTATAAATAAATTACAATATTATGAACAAAATACATATAATTTTATAAAAAAAGGAAAACGCTTTCTAGTAGTGCTTTATTTTCTGATTATTTATAGTATAATTGTCCCATGAAGTTTGAATAAAATTAAATAGATAAATCTTAACTGAAAAGTTTGTAATGAGGAGTGACATGAAAGAATGGAAGACAATCATTTAAAAAGGGGTCTGAGTTCACGTCAAGTACAGATGATTGCACTTGGTGGAACAATAGGTGTTGGTTTGTTTATGGGTGCTTCAAGCACTATCAAATGGTCGGGACCATCTGCAATATTCGCTTATTTAGTAGCAGGCCTTTTCTTGTATTTAGTAATGAGAGCAATGGGAGAATTAGTTTATTTGTATCCGACTACAGGATCATTCGCCAACTATGCGAGTGATTATTTACATCCAGTAGCTGGTTATGTAACAGCTTGGAGTAACATATTCCAGTGGATAGTAGTAGGTATGAGTGAAGTAATCGCTGTTGGTCAATATATGCAATACTGGTGGCCAGATTTACCAACATGGATACCAGGGGTAATAGTAGTTGTAACTTTAGCTGCAGCAAATTTAGCGTCAGTTAAAGCTTTCGGTGAATTTGAATTCTGGTTTGCAATGATTAAAGTAGTAACAATTATTTTAATGATTATAGCTGGTTTCGGTCTAATCTTCTTTGGACTTGGAAATGGCGGGAATGCTATAGGATTAGGAAACTTAACAGAACATGGTGGATTCTTCCCTAAAGGCATCGTAGGTTTCTTCTTTGCATTATCAATGGTTGTAGGTTCTTATCAAGGGGTAGAATTAATAGGGATTACAGCTGGTGAAACGAAAGATCCACAGAAAAATATTAAAAAAGCCGTTAATGGTGTAATATGGCGTATTTTAATCTTTTACATAGGTGCAATTTTCGTTATTGTAACAGTTTATCCATGGGATCAATTAGGTAACGTAGGTAGTCCATTTGTTGCAACATTCGCAAAAGTAGGTATCACAATTGCGGCAGGATTAATCAACTTTGTTGTTATAACAGCAGCAATGTCAGGTTGTAACTCAGGTATATTTAGTTCAAGCCGTATGGTTTATACATTAGCTCAAAAAGGACAAATGCCTCGTATTTTCACAAAAGTTATGAAAACAGGGGTACCATTCTTTGCAGTATTAGCAATTTCAATTGGTATTTTTGTAGGTGTTATTTTAAATATTGTATTACCATTAGTGATTGATGGTTCTGAAAATATCTTTGTGTATGTATACAGTGCATCAATACTACCAGGTATGGTTCCTTGGTTTATGATTTTATTTAGTCATATTCAATTTAGAAGAAATCATTCAGATGAAATTAAAGATCATCCATTCAAGATGCCATTTGCACCATACTCTAACTATTTAACATTAGGATTCTTTATCTTAGTATTAATCGGTATGTTGTTCAATTCAGAAACACGCGTTTCTGTTATTATCGGTATTGTATTCTTATCCGTAATGACAATTGTATACTTCTTAAGAGGTTATCATAAAGAAGATAAAGGTGAGTATTAAGCCTTTAACATAAAGCGTCTGGGACAGAAATGTTCTAGACGCTTTTTCGTATTTTTAGAAATATAGAGGTGGGGTGAATATTTTAGATGAGGGGAACTTATGAGTGGGGTGCGACAAGCGATTTTGGAGGACTGAATATTGCAAGTGAGATGTGACAAGCAATGTTGGGAGGGTGAATATTGCAAGTGAGGTGCGACTAGCAATACTCAGAGCATTGTATTTATCAAGACTGCCCAAACAAGATAAATAGGCGCCTCGTATTTATCAAGACTGCCTAAACAAGATAAATAAGAGCTCTGTATTTATCAAGATTGACCAAACAAGATAAATAGGAGATCTGTATTTATCAAGACTGCCCAAACAAGATAAATAGGAGATCTGTATTTATCAAGACTGACCAAACAAGATAAACATACTAAGATTAGCTGTGAAGAAATCTATGACGATAGATTTTTTCACAGCTATTTTTTATAGTTGTAGAGAGAAG
>NZ_JAJNIR010000033.1:0-27756 GCF_022385935.1 Mammaliicoccus sp. J-M41
AATAAAGTTAGAATTCAACAAAAACTAGGCTACTTATCCCCTATAGAATATAGGGAATTAGCAGCCTAGAAAATAGTGTTTTTATTGAGCTCCCTTAGTAAGGGTGCAGTGCCCAATGATTAGTTTGTTTTTTTGCTTTTATTTCTTTTTCTTTTTATTAGAAACGAGTTTAGCTGGTTTCTTCTCTTTGTTAGCTTCTTGTTGATTCCTTTCATGTGCTTCAATGATTGGTTTCATTTCTTCTTCAACTTTGTTGTTATAGAAGACATTACCTAACCATGTTTGAACAACTAAGAATGCACCACCGACTGCCCAGTATAAACCTAATGCAGATGCTGAAATGTATGACATCCAAATAATCATAATTGGAGAAATAAACATCATCATTCTCATCATATTTTTCTGTTCATCTGGAACATTCGCATACTTCATAGAAACAAATGCTTGTAATGCATAAATGATACCTGCAATGATCGTAATAATTAAATCAGGTTCAGTTAAATTAAACCATAAGAAATTCGGATATTCTGTAATTCCGCCTTCAGTAGGATATTTTAATACATAGAATAATCCCATGACGATTGGCATTTGTATAACGATTGGTAAACAACCCATGTTCATTGGATTAATACCATGTTTTTTGTATAATGCCATCATTTCTTGATTGGCTGCCATTTTTTCTTCTTGAGTACGAGCACGTTTAACTTTTTCTTGAATTGCTTCCATTTCAGGTTTAGCAAGTTTCATTTTTTCACGCATTAACTTTTGATTCTTGTACGTCTTCATCATAAATGGGAATAACGCAAAACGAACAATTAATGTTATAACGATAATAGCTAGACCATAATCGTGATTCAAATTTGTACCAAGCCAATGAATAACACTATCCATCGGTTTTACGAATGTATTATAAAAGAATCCATCCCTATTCTCAGGTTTAGAATAATCACAACCAGCTAGCACAACCATTACACCAAATAATAATGGCCATAAAGCTTTTTTCTTCATTTTTCCACCTCTATTGATATACTCACATAAAACTCATTCTATCATAGAATAGCGACAACATAAATCAATATATTAATTTTATCAAATATTTTTATACTGTTTATGAAAGCCCTTCACAGTTTGTTCAATATTTTGACTTTTCGCTATAGCAGAGATAACACTTACACCATTTGCGCCAGCTTTAATAAGCGGTTGTACATCAACTTCAGTAATGCCGCCGATTGCAACGATAGGAATATTTTGATTGATTTTTCTCATGTTCTCAATCATTTGATACCCACCTTCTTCTCCTGCATCAGCTTTAGAATTTGTAGAATGTATAGGTCCGGTTCCAATATAATCCACTTCGGATATATCAGATTGATCATATTCCATTTTATTTGCAACACTCAAGCCAATGATTTTGTCTTTAAACTTATCTTTAAAATCAGATACGTTTCGGTCATCTTGACCGACGTGTATGCCATCAGCATTTAATTTAATTGCTAAATCTACATCATCATTGACGATAAATGGTACTTGATATTGCTTGCAAAGCTCAAATAATGATTTTGCAAGGGCTTCTTTTTCTGCCCCTTTTTTACTCGTCTCACCTTTTTCACGAAACTGAAACATCGTGATGCCTGCTTTTAAAGCTTCTTCAACAACACTTATAAGATTACCATCAGCAATATCTTGACTGCCTGCTATAAAATATACTTTTAACGTTTTTGGATCAAACATTTAGTTCACTTCTTTCACAATCTTTTTCTCTTTAACAATGTCTTCTGTTATAACATTCAGTTGATCTATAAACGAAATTTGGAATGTACCAGGTAAATGTGCTCCTGATTGTTGATATGCCATCTCACTAGCGATGTTGTAAGTTGATAACGCTTCTTCTAATAAGTCTATTGTGATAGTATTTTCATGAGATAAGAATGCAGCTATTACCCCACCTAATAAACAACCTCCACCAGTTACTTTCGTTAACATCTCACTACCATTGTGCAATTCGATGATTTTATTATGACATGCAATGACATCGACTTTACCAGTTATGATAATAGGTAGCTTTAATTGTTGATGTGCTTTTTTCGCAATTTTAACAGCATCAAGCGTATCATCACTATCTGTACCTTTCATAATTGTATCTTCTTCTATAAGCGCTAATATTTCTGATGCATTGCCTCTTATAACATCAACCACTTCATCATTTAATAATGTCGTACAAAAAGTCTTTCTTAATTGTGATGCACCAACAGCAACTGGATCTAGAACTACTGGAACACCATTTTGATGCATAATTTCAGCATATTGTTTCATATCATAGGCTTTATCAGTCGTAATCGTACCTATGTTAAGAAGAAAAGCACCTGCTGCCTTTGAGAATTCTTCTGCTTCTTCAGGTTCTTCACTCATTGCTGGACTTGCGCCTAATGAAATTAAACCATTTGCTGTAAAGTTTTTAACGACATCATTTGTATAACATACGATTAATGGACTATTTTCTCTAATATTTGTTAATTTACTCATAATCTAATCCCTCTATCTTTTGATATGCAAAGTGGTTCACTGGACCTCTACCTTTGCCTATTTCTGGTGTATATTGAATAGCTAAAGTAATAAATCTTTTAGCTACTTCTACCGCTTCTTCAATTGTATGACCTTTAGCTAATTCTGCTGTTATTACTGCACTAAATGTACAACCTGTTCCATGTGTATGCTTTGTATTAAATCTTTCACTTTTCCAACTTTTCACGCCATTTTCAGTAAATAAATAGTCGATTGCATCACCTTCCAGATGCCCACCTTTTATAACTACACCTTTAGATCCAATTTCATTTAAGAAAAATGCACCAGCTTTTTTAATTTCTTCTTCAGTTTGAATTTTAAATCCAGTAATATCTTCTGCTTCTGGAATATTTGGTGTAACAACTGTAGCTAATGGTAATAATATTTCTTTAAGTTTCCCTTTCCCTTCATCATCCATTAGAGCATCACCACTTTTAGCAACCATGACTGGGTCAATAACATACGGCTTACCAGATTGTTCAATAAATGGTTTAATCGTTTGCATCATTTCTTCTGATGCAATCATACCTGTTTTGATAGCATGTGGCACTTCATCATCAAAGACACTTCTTAATTGGCTTTCAATAACTTCAACAGGTAAATGGTAAACATCTTGTACACCTAAACTATTTTGAGAAACGATACTTGTAGCAACTGCCATTCCATAAACGCCTGACGCATGAAATGACTTCAAATCTGCCATAATACCCGCTCCACCACTTGGGTCCGTTCCAGCAATCGTTAATGCTATATTCGGTTTTTTCATTGTAATCCACCTCAAATTTATATTTATAATTCTATTATTTATAACTTCATAAAAAATGACCTCTTCCATAAGAAAGAGGTCAATTAATAGTTGTAAAAACGTTCATCGACCACTTTCCTACGTTGGCATTATCCAAATCAGGTGTTAAGGGACTGAATTAATTCATCTCAGCCAAATGGCGCCCCTAGCAGTCACTCATATATTCAGTTTATTTAAGATTATCAAATAGACGTATTGTGGTCAAATTAAAAAATCGCCTAGGATATTTCCTAGGCGATTGGATAAATTAATTTATAGCCACTTTAGATTAAAGTGTGTGGCTTACCACCATCCGTTAGCTTGACGGAAAGCAATAGCAGCTGATTCTGAACCGTAACGGCTTTTAGCGTAGTTTAACATACCTTTAGTTTGTGTAGCTACTGAACCAGTACCCCAAGATTCTTTAGTTTGACCAAGACCTTGGTAACCATTTGGACTTACTGCATTTGGATTACCGCTTGATTCTGGTAATACAATTGCATTCCACATAGCTTCTGAACCACCAGCAGCTAAGAATTGAGCTTTAGTAGATCCACCAGTGCTAGCTGTTGAAGTTTGAGTAGTTCTAACTTTTTGAGCTGGAGCTTGGTATGATTGTTGAGCTGGTGCTTTATATGTTTGTTGAGCTGGCGCTTGGTAAGATTGTTGAGCTGGCGCTTTGTATGATTGAACAGGCGCTTGGTAGCTTTGTTGTTGAGCTGGAGCTGCAACTTGTTCTTGAGTTTGTTGAACTGGCGCTTGTTGTGCTACAGGCGCTTTAGCTGGCTCAGCTGATTGAGCTGGAGCTTGTAATGATAAAGTTTGTCCAACAATGATTAGATCTGAAGATAAGTTGTTCCATGCTTTTAATTGAGATACAGTTACATCGTATTTAGCTGCGATTTTACCTAAAGTATCTCCTGCTACTACAGTGTATTCTGTAGTTGATTCTGAACTTTTCTCGTTAACCTTGATTACTTGGTTAGGGAAGATTAAGTTAGATTTTAAACCATTTTCTGCTTTAATAGCACTTACTGAAGTACCGTATTGTTGTGAAATACTACCTAAAGTATCACCAGATTTTACTGTATGTGTTGCTGCATCGGCTGTAGCTGTTACCCCTGTAGTAACTGCAACTGCCGCAGTTGAAACTGCTAATAATTTTTTCATGATTGAATGTTTCCTCCTGTAAGGTTTTCACTTTTTATATGATTTTTACTGTTTAAACTATACCACTTATTTTTATGTCATAGGTTACAGCTATATGAAAAAATTACAGCTAATATTACAGTTAGATTACGTTAATTTTCAGACAATATTCTGAATATCAATGATTAAAATAGCTAAACAAAGGGATTTATAAAGATTGAACAAAATTAATTATCAGACAATTTGTCATATTCATGTAATTTTTTAAACAATTACTTGTAATTATGTATACTTGCTGCCCTACAGCAAGACAGCAAGTTTCGGAATTTAGAATCAAGAATATTTATTTTCGGAAGTATTTCTATAAATAGTTTTATTGAAGTTTAATGCTATGAGGTTGTTACTTTTGATGCATCAGCATCAGGAGTTTGTTGTTCAGTTTCTTTAATAACGTCAACGACATTGTGATATTCACTATATAACTTTTCATCTAAGTTATTTTCACCATTTTCTTTAGCTAATGCTTCAGCTCGTAATTTTTCTTTTGCTACTTTAGATGAAAGGTCACTAGCATAACTTTCAGCACTTTCACTAATTAATTCACTCATTTCCTCTTTCGTTTGAGGGATCGTTGATTTACTTGATGCAGGCATATTTAAGAATTTAATCGTTTCACATATAATTTCTGTTATATAGTGTTTCTTATCATCTTTAACATATGCTCTTGATTGAATTTGCCCCGTTAATGCAACAAGCTGTCCCTTCTTAGTATATTCATGAATATTATGTGCAAGTTTACCAAATGCTTTACATACAATAAAATCAACAGCAATCGTGCCATCTTTAGTCTTATATCCGCGTTCAACAGCTAAACAAAATGTGGAAATGATAATTTCGCCTTTCTTATAATATGCAGGGTCCTTAGTTAAACGTCCAACTAATACAGATTTATTTAACATATTCTCACCTCCTTATACTTATAATATAATGAGTCAATTTTTTCAGTCAAAGTCCGATAAATCATAAAATAAACACCTATTCTTCACTTTATTTTATGATTATTGTTATTTCATGCAAAAGTGCTTTATAATAGATAACAAAGTTAAACATTCGTAGATTTAACGATAAGGGGGATGTTTATGAAAACATTTAAAGCCGTACGCTTTCAAATTGTAGACGATGAACAGATTACAGAATATGAATTATTAGATGGTATCATTATAAATAAAGAAAATAGTGGTACAGGATGGCTACTAGAGATCTTAATTTCAGATATCCATTATGAACAAATGAAAGAATATCACGATAACCAAACCTTACTTGATACACGTGTCGTTATAACAAGACCTTCAAATGACCCAGCATTATTTGATGCAACCATCAAATACATAGAACAACTAGAAGATAAAATATCCGTCGTATTTGAATGTCATATCTATACATTACGACAAGTATATGCAGAACGATTATTAGAGCAACTTATAGATGAAGGCTTATCAGGAGATGAGCTTAAAACATCATTTAATAGATTGATGCAATCTAAACCAAAATTAAAAGACGAAAAAAGCAATATATAAAGAAAAATCTAGGACACTTAACGGTCCTAGATTTTTTATTAGGTGTATATTTGGGTGTTTAACTATCATTATTCTGAATTCTGGTAGTTAGGTGGGCGCTCACTTAGAGACATTTCTCAAAATTCTGTCCCTAATCACACCTCTTACGGACATTTCTCAGAATTCTGTCCCTAACAACACTTCTTACGGACATTTCTCGGAATTCTGTCCCTAACAGCACCTCTTACGGACATTTCTCGGAATTCTGTCCCTAACAACACCTCTTACGGACATTTCTCTGAATTATGTCCCTAACAACACTTCTTACGGACATTTCTCTGAATTATGTCCCTAATACGATTCCATCTCATTTATAAGCAGAAAAAAAGAGAAAACAGTCGCCTGTTTTCTCTTTTCTATTTATTGATCTACAATAGCAAAGCTAATTTCACAACTACATGCAACTTCTCCATCTACTGTTGCTTTTGCTGTTCCTTTTCCTATTGGACCTTTTATTTTGTTTATTTCTACTTCAAGTCTTAGAGTGTCACCTGGTGTAACTTGTTTTTTGAATCGACATTTATCAATTCCTGCAAACATTGCTAGTTTTCCTTGGTTTTCTTCTAAGCGTAGCATTGCAACTGCACCTGTTTGTGCTAATGCTTCTACGATTAATACGCCTGGCATTACTGCATAATCAGGAAAATGTCCTTGGAAAAATGGTTCGTTACCTGCTACTTGTTTAATACCTACACAACGTTTACCGTCTTCTAATTCTACTATTCTATCTAATAATAAAAATGGGTAACGGTGAGGTATAATTTTTTTAATTTCGTTAAAGTCATAAATAGTTTCCATTATGAGCTCCTTCCAGTTAAATCAAAGATGTGTTGCCAAGTTTCGGGATTAAACACCCCAAATGGATTATGAAGTATACCGTATCCAATCATAGTTCCAACAATAAATAATAAAATCATTAATACTAATAATATAAGTAATTTAATCCATAATGGAATGACACGATGCTCTACTTCCACTCCTTGAATTGTTTCTACTCTATTTCTTTGAAGTTTCTCTTTAATAGATTGATAAGTTGACTTTCTTTTTTTATCGTCAGATCTTGATGATTGTGTTTCAGCCATACTAAACCCTCGCTTTATCGTTTAACTTGCCATTATCATTGATGCGTTCAACATCTGCACCTAATGCTTTAAGTTTACCATGAAAATCAACATAACCTCTATCTAAATGTTTAAGTTCTGTAACGTTTGTATATCCGTCAGACACAAGTCCAGCAAGAATCAATGATGCACCAGCTCTTAAATCTGTAGCTTTTACATCTGCACCTTGTAATTTACTGTTACCTGTAATCATTGCACTTCTACCGTTAATGAAAATATCTGCATTCATACGTTTGAATTCTTCTACATGCATAAATCTGTTTTCAAATACTGTTTCAGTTACTTTACTAGTACCATTAGCTGTTAATAATAGAGCCATTATTTGAGATTGCATATCTGTAGGGAATCCTGGATGTGGCATTGTTTTAACATCAATAGCTTTAATTTCACCAGGTACTTGAATATTTAATCCATCTTCGATATCCGTAATTTGAACTCCAGCTTCTTCTAATTTAGACACTAAGCTTGTCATATGTTCTCTAATTGCACCAATAACATTAACATTTCCTCTAGTAATTGCTGCTGCAATCATAAATGTACCAGCTTCAATTCTATCTGGAATAATAGCATGTTCTGCACCGTGTAATTGACTAACACCTGTAATTCTAATTGTATCCGTGCCAGCACCGTGTACTTGTGCACCCATTTCATTTAGATAGTTAGCTAAATCTACAATTTCTGGTTCTCTTGCAACGTTTTGAATTTCAGTTTTTCCTTCTGCAAGTACTGCTGCCATCATAATATTTTGAGTAGCACCTACACTTGGGAAATCTAAATAAATTTTAGCCCCTTTTAATCCAT
Source organism: Mammaliicoccus sp. J-M41 (assembly GCF_022385935.1). NCBI lineage: Bacteria > Bacillati > Bacillota > Bacilli > Caryophanales > Staphylococcaceae > Mammaliicoccus > Mammaliicoccus sp. J-M41. The sequence goes on from NZ_JAJNIR010000033.1 coordinate 8,034, forward strand.
TAGGTGTTGTTGCTTCAATAAATCCGTTATGTAGTTCAATTTCTGCACCTAAAGCTTCGAATCCTTTTAAATGTTGTTCAATCGGTCTTGAACCAATTGCACAACCACCAGGTAAAGCGACTCTAGCATGACCTTCTCTTGCTAATAAAGGACCCATAACTAAAATACTCGCTCTCATCTTACTTACGTATTCATATGGTGCTTCGATTTTTAATGTATTTGATGCATCTATTTTTACAGTGTTATGATCTGCATCATATTCTATATCTGCATTTAAATGCGTAAGTACTGTGTTAATTGTATCTACATCACTTAATTTAGGTACATTCGTTAATACACTTTGACCGACACTTGGTAAAAGTGTAGCTGTTAATATTGGTAATACTGCGTTTTTTGCCCCTTCGACTACAACTGTGCCATTAAGACTTGCTCCGCCTTTCACGACGATTTTATCCATATAATTATCCTCCAAAAAACTTCACTTTTATTTATTTTACAAATGTATATATTTATTTAATACACATTTTTCTTGATTCATAAACATCACCAAAATATTATACTACTTTTTTGTTCTTTTTTCATATATTTATGTAATTTTTTCTTATTATTAAAATAGCAATCTTAATTGTAGCGAATATTGGAGTATATCTAAAATAAAACGACTTACAGCCGTACCTAATATGATAGATAAGATGATAATAAATGTTTGAGCTTGCGCAACATGATTTTTCTTAAAAATTTGTTCTAATCGTACGCCTTGGAGTGCCCAAAATGCTAAGCATACACAGATGACATGTAGTAAAAGTCCGATAATACCTAATTGACCATAATATTCCATATTAACAACTCCTTCTAAAAATATAAGGCTGAGACATCACCTGTCTCAGCCTTGTATTTTATCTAAATTTAGCCACTTCAATTCGATTAATTGCACGATGAAGTGCACGTTCAGCACGTCTAAAGTCTACTTCATCACGATTCATTTTCAATCGTTCTTCAGCACGTTCTTTAGAATTAATCGCACGGTCTTTATCTATTTCATCGGCAGTTTCAGCCGCTTGAACTAGAACTGTAACTTTATTAGTTCTTACTTCAACAAATCCTTCGGAAACAGCTAAATACTCCGTACCACTTGCTTTGTTTACTTTAACGTATCCTGTTTTCAAAGCTGCAACAGTTGGAATATGTCCAGCCATTACACCCATTTCACCAGTTTCAGTATGTAAAACAACAAGTTCTACTTCTTTTGCTGAGTAAACAGATCCATTAGGAGTGACAACATCTAAGGTAAATGTATTCATTTTCCATTCCTCCTAATTATTATTAGACCTCTACACCCATGTTTTTAGCATTTTCAAGAACTGCTTCAATACCACCGACTAAACGGAAAGCATCTTCTGGGATATGGTCATATTGTCCTTCTAGAATAGCTTTGAAATCTTGTACAGTTTGACTAACTGGTACGTATGAACCTTTTTGACCAGTAAATTGTTCAGCTACATGGAAGTTTTGAGATAAGAAGAATTGAATACGACGAGCACGTTCAACTGTTTTCTTATCTTCATCAGATAATTCATCCATACCAAGTATGGCAATGATATCTTGTAACTCTCTATATTTTTGTAACGTTTGTTGTACACGACGCGCAACATCATAGTGTTCATCTCCAACAATTTCTGGAGTTAAAGCACGTGATGTTGAAGCTAATGGGTCAACGGCTGGATAGATACCCATTTCCGTTAATTTACGTTCCAAGTTAGTAGTAGCATCTAAGTGAGCGAAAGCTGTTGCTGGCGCTGGGTCAGTGTAGTCATCGGCAGGTACGAATACTGCTTGGATAGATGTAACTGATCCTTTATTAGTAGATGTAATACGTTCTTGTAATTGTCCCATTTCAGTAGCAAGTGTTGGTTGGTAACCAACGGCAGATGGCATACGGCCTAATAATGCTGATACCTCTGAACCTGCTTGTGTAAAACGGAAGATGTTATCGATGAACAATAACACGTCTTGTCCTTGCTCATCACGGAAGTATTCTGCCATTGTTAAGCCAGAAAGTGCAACTCTAGCACGTGCACCAGGTGGCTCGTTCATTTGACCGAATACCATCGCTGTTTTCTTAATAACACCTGAATCGCTCATTTCATAGTATAAGTCATTTCCTTCACGTGTACGTTCACCTACACCTGCGAATACAGAAATACCACCATGTTCTTGCGCGATGTTATTGATTAACTCTTGAATAAGTACTGTTTTACCTACTCCGGCACCACCGAATAAACCGATTTTACCACCTTTGATATAAGGTGCTAATAAGTCTACTACTTTAATACCAGTTTCAAGAATTTCTACTTTTGTAGATAAATCTTCGAATTTAGGTGCTAAACGATGAATTGGATCGCGACGTACGCTTTCATCAATTTCTTCACCTAAATCAATTTTTTCGCCTAATACATTGAAAACACGACCTAATGTAGCATCACCAACTGGTACTGAAATAGGTCTTCCTGTATCAGTAACTTCTTGTCCACGTTTAACACCATCAGTTGATGCCATTGCTATAGAACGTACAACATCATCACCAAGGTGTAATGCAACTTCTAATGCTAAGTCAAAGCTTGATCCGTCTGGACGTTCAACTTTAAGAGTTAAAGCATTATTAAGTTCTGGCAATTCACCATGTGGGAAGCGTACATCAATAACTGGCCCTGTAATTTGCGTTACTCGGCCTAATCCCATGTAAATTCCTCCTAATCATTATTCGAGTGCAGCTGCTCCGCCTACAATCTCAGTAATTTGTTGAGTAATTGCAGCTTGACGAGCTCTGTTATATTGTAATGATAATTCATCAATTAATTCTGAAGCGTTATCTGTTGCATTCTTCATAGCTGTCATTCTTGATGCATGTTCACTAGCTTTACCATCTAATAATGCACCATAAATTAAACTAATTGCATATTGCGGTAAGATAACTTTTAAAATTGTTTCTTTATCTGGTTCAAATTCATAACCAGCCATCATACTAGAACCTTTTCCAGTATCTTCATCAGATAATGGTAAGATTTTTTTAGATTTAACTTGTTGTTCAAGCACACTCACGAAATGACTGTAGTAAATTGTTAACTCATCATAAAACTCTTCATTAAACAAGTCTACAGCTTTTTCAGTTAAATCTTGTACATTTTTAAATGTTGGTTGGTCAGGTAAACCTACATACTCTTCAATGATGTTATATCCTCTAGCTTTGAAGAAGTCTCGGCCTACTCGTCCGACAACAATAATGCCGTATTCGTCACTATTGTTGTTATGCTTTTCTTTAATATCGTTAACGACATTTTTCAAAATGTTAGCACTATATGGTCCTGCAAGTCCTTTATCACAAGTAATAACTAAGTAACCAGAACGTTTTACAGGTCTTGTTTTAAGCATTGGATGATTAACATCTGTACTCTTAGAAGCAATAGCTGTTACAGCATCTTGAATCTTATCCATATATGGTTGAAATGCTTTCGTGTTCTCTTCTGCTTTACGCAATTTAGAGTTTGAAACCATATTCATTGCTTTTGTAATTTGACTAGTCTTTTGAGTAGAAGTAATTCTACCTTTGATTTCTCTTAGTGAAGCCACAATTTCACCACCTTTTATTTAAAGCTTAATATTACTCTACATGAGATTTATTAAATACTTTTTTGAATGCATCGATTGCTGAAACAAATTTATCATCAGATGGTAATTGTTTTGTTTCACGAATTTCTTTAAATAGATCGCTTGCATTTGCATCAATCCAATTTAAGAATTCATCTTCGAATCGTGTAATATCTTCAACTGGAATATCATCTAAATGACCTTTAGTTAAAGCGTATAAAATAACAACTTGACGATCTACAGTCAATGGTTTGTTTTGATCTTGTTTAAGTACTTCTACTGTACGTTTACCACGTTCTAATTTAGCTTTCGTAGCTTGGTCTAAATCTGAACCAAATTGAGCGAATGATTCTAACTCACGGTATGATGCTAAATCTAGACGTAATGTACCTGCTACTTTTTTCATCGCTTTAATTTGAGCTGAACCACCAACACGTGATACAGATAAACCAGCGTTAATCGCAGGTCTTACACCAGAGAAGAATAAGTCTGATTGTAAGAATATTTGTCCGTCAGTAATTGAGATAACGTTTGTTGGAACGTATGCTGAGATGTCCCCTGCTTGAGTTTCAACAAATGGTAATGCAGTAATAGAACCGCCACCTAAGTCATCATTTAATTTAGCAGCACGTTCTAATAAACGACTGTGTAAGTAGAATACGTCACCTGGGTAAGCTTCACGACCTGGCGGACGACGAAGTAATAATGATAACTCACGGTAAGCTGCTGCTTGTTTTGTTAAATCATCATAAACGATTAATACATGTTTACCGTTAAACATGAATTCTTCTGCCATACTTACACCAGCATAAGGTGCAATATATAATAATGGCGCTGGTTGAGCTGCTGACGCAGATACAACGATTGTATAATCTAAAGCACCATGTCTACGTAAAGTTTCTACCGCTGTACGAACTGTAGATTCTTTTTGACCAATCGCAACGTAGATACAAATCATATCTTCGTCTTTTTGGTTAAGAATTGTATCAATCGCAACTGTTGTTTTACCAGTTTGACGGTCACCGATGATTAACTCACGTTGGCCACGTCCAATAGGTACTAATGCGTCAATCGCTTTAATACCAGTTTGTAATGGTTCATCAACTGATTTACGATCCATAACACCTGTTGCAGGTGATTCTACAGGACGAGTCTTAGAAGTATTGATTGGACCTTGTCCATCCAATGGTTGACCTAATGGATTTACAACACGACCAATTAATTCTTCTCCTACAGGTACTTCCATAATACGACCAGTTCTTTTAACTTCGTCGCCTTCTTTAATACCTTCTGCAGGTCCTAAAATTACGATACCTACATTATTTTCTTCTAAGTTTTGTGCTAACCCTAAAACGCCAGTATGGAACTCTAATAGTTCGCCAGCCATAACGTCATTTAAACCATGAGCTAATGCAATACCATCGCCGACTTGGATAACTGTACCAACATCGGTAACTGACATTTCTGACTCATAGTTTTCAATTTGAGAGCGTAATAAAGCACTGATTTCTTCAGCTTTAATGGCCATCTATGTCACTCCTTAATATTATTTCATTTGTTGAAATGATTTTGCTAATTGATTTAAGTCATTCTGAATGGAACCATCGTATACTTTTGTACCTATGGAAACACGAATACCACCAATTAAAGAATCATTAACTTGATTTTCTAAAATAAGTTTTTTCAAACCTGTTCTTTTAATAAATGCTTTACCAATTTCGTCTAATTCTTCATTAGATAAAGGATACACAGATTCAACTTTCATTAAATCTTGGCTATGTACCTGATTGTATATTTTGCTAAAATCTTTATGAATTTCTGGAATTAGTGACAATTTACTGTTATTAGCAAGTAGGTATAATGTGTTTAACAAAGGTTTAGAAGCACCTTTAAATACATTGTCAACAAATTGTTGTCTGTCGTTTTTTGCTAATTTAGGATTGTTATCAATTGCTTTTAAATCACTAATTTGTTCTTTAACACTTTCTGCTACTTGAGTAAGTTCATCTAAGACGCTGTCTGTTAAATCTTGCGCTTCAGCTACATCATATAAGGCTTGGGCATATTTCTGACTAATATTCGCCATTATTTATCCCCTGCCTCTTTAATGTATTTTTCAACAAGGTCTTTTTGATCTTGTTCAGAGATTTCTTTATTGATTACTTTAGAAGCAATTAATACAGAAAGTTCTGAAACTCTATTATTAATATCTGCAATAGCTCTTTGTTTCTCTTGTTGAATTTCTGCTTGAGCTGATTGTACTAAGCCATTTGCTTTAACATTTGCATCATTAATAATTTGCTCTTGTTGTACTTTAGCTTGATGTTTCGCATCATCAAGAATTGTTTGTACTTCTTCTTGAGTTTTTCTTAATAGATTTCTATTTTCTTCTTCTAATTTCTTAGCGTTTACTTTTGCTTCATGAGCATCATCAATATCTTTATTAATAGCGTTCTCACGCTCATCCATAATTGATTTTAATGGTCCCCAAGCAAACTTTTTTAATAAGGCAAGCAGGATAATAAATGTGATCAATGTAAATAAGACTGTTCCCCATTCGACACCGCCACCTGCTGCTCCTAAAACTAATACGTTTTGATCCACTGCCAACTACACTCCTTTCACTGCAATTAAAGATGAATAACATCTCATAAATGAATGGCGAAATCCTTTTTAGATAGACTCCGCCTGTTCTAAAAATATTTTAGCTTATCGATTCATTACCATGAATGCTACTACTACTGCAATGATAGGAAGGGCTTCAACTAAACCAACACCGATAAACATGATTGTCATTAATGGACCACGTGCTTCTGGTTGACGTGCAACACCTTCTACTGTTCTTGATACGATAAGACCGTTACCGATACCTGCTCCTAATGCTGCTAAACCAATCGCGATTGCTGCTGCTAATACACCTAAACTCATTATAATTTTCCTCCTAGAAATAAAAATATTAATTGTTTTTTTAAATTATATATTAATGATCGTCTGCCACTTTATGGGACATATAAACCATTGATAACATTACGAATATGTAAGCCTGAATTGAACCAATAAATATTGAGAATCCTTGCCATACTATCGCTGGTAAAACTGCACCGAACGCGCCTAAAACGCCTCCAGCTGCTAATGTTGCTAATAAACCAAGTAATACTTCACCTGCGAATATATTACCGTATAAACGTAGACCAAGCGTTAATGTTGAAGCAAATTCTTCAACAATTTTGAATGGCACCATAAATGCTACTGGTTGTACAAATGATTTCAAGTACGCGCCAGTACCACGCATTTTAACACCATAGTAATGTGTTAAAAGAACCATCAATGTTGCTAACGTTAATGTTACTGTTGGATCTGCTGTAGGTGATTTCCACCATAGTGTATGTCCTACAACAATTGAGAACGGTAATCCTAACATATTTGATACAAATATGAAGAATATAAGTGTAACCGCCAAGAAATGAAATCTTCCTCCGTCTTTCCATGCCATATTGCTTTGGATAATACCTTTTACAAAGTCAAATACCCATTCAATAAAGTTCTGTTTACCAGTAGGTCTAATTTTTAGATTCCTAGTACAGACAACAGCTATTACAAAGACGATAACTGCAGAAACTAACAACATTAACATACTTGAAAGATTGAAAACTAAATCAAATCCTCCCAAATTGATGGACCACATAGGTGATTCGTGTTCCATATCTTCACCTCTTTTCACAATTTTAATTATTTAATCGAGACTTTTCAGTGATTTAAACATAATTAAGACATATGCTATCATCAAACCAAATAAAATCCCGATAATATCAACGATTAGTGGATATTTAAGCCAAAAACAGCAAGCAACGATTGTCACAAGATATCTGACCCAGTTTCCTGTTGATAATTGTAATGATTCAGCATTTTTAGCTCGATTGAGGTAGACTTCCCATGAAAACAAGTTAACAGCTGATGCTATTGTTCCAATAATAAGTCCTAAAACGAACTCATGTTTCAAGAAGAAATACACTACAACTAGAATAATAATAAAGAAAATAAAATACTGTAAATAAGACTTAAAAAATCCCTTTATATCAAACATTCAGCTGAAACTCCTTAGATAAGTGGCATATCTTTGAAAACCGTTTCATCACACAATTTTCATGATAATATAGTGGACTTATAGTGTCAATGCTATGACAAAAATAGAAAACAAATTTTTGTCATTTTTTTGTCACAGAATTGACACAAACCACCACTTTAATTATTTTGTTCTAAATGGTTCCGGTGCTTCTTTCAAAATATCAAAATAATATTTAATATTTTCACATATTCTCTTAGAAGCAAGACCATCCCCATAAGGGTTTTGAGCGATACTCATTTTTTCATATAATGATTGATCATTTAATAACGCTTTAGTTTCGTTATAGATGTTCTCTTCTTCTACACCTACAAGTTTCAACGTTCCAGCTTCAACGCCTTCAGGTCTCTCAGTCGTATCTCTTAAGACAAGTACTGGTTTACCTAATGAAGGAGCTTCCTCTTGAACACCACCTGAATCTGTTAAGATCAAGTGAGAATTAGCTGCAAAGTTATGGAAATCTATAACTTCTAAAGGTTCGATCAATTCTATACGATCATGATCACTCAATATTTGGTTAGCAATTTCTCTAACCTTAGGATTTTTGTGCATTGGATAAACGACAACAACATCTTCATGCTCTTCAACAATTTGTCTAACAGCTTTAAAAATGTTCTCCATCGGTTTACCAATGTTTTCACGTCTATGCGCAGTTAATAGCACGATGCGTTTACCTTCATGACGTTTAATAATTTCACTTTCATAATCGTCAGTTACAGTAGTTGATAACGCATCTATAGCTGTATTACCTGTCACAACAATAGATTCGTCTTTTTTATTTTCCTGAAGTAAATTATGTTTAGACTGATCAGTTGGTGAGAAGTGTAAATCAGCAAGGACCCCCGTCATTTGTCGATTCATTTCTTCTGGGAATGGAGAATATTTATTCCAAGTTCTTAACCCTGCTTCTACATGGCCAATTGCAACTTCATTGTAGAATGCTGCTAAACTGCCTGCAAAAGTAGTTGTTGTATCTCCATGTACCAATATCATATCTGGTTTAGCTTCTTGAATAACACTTTCAAGTCCACCTAATACTCTTGATGTTACTTCTGAAAGTGTTTGCCCTTGTTTCATAATATTTAAATCATAATCTGGTGTAATATCAAATGTTTCTAGAACTGAATCTAGCATTTCTCTATGTTGCGCTGTTACAACAACAATTGGTTGTAACTCCGGATCATTTTTTAATTCTAAAACTAAAGGTGCCATTTTAATAGCTTCAGGTCGCGTACCAAATATCGTCATAATTTTCTTCATTGTAATAAAATCCTCCTATTATCTATTTAGTGCCAAATAATCGATCACCTGCATCACCTAAACCAGGTGTAATATATGCATGGTCATCTAATTTTTCGTCTAATGCAGCAATATAAATATCTACGTCTTCATGTGCTTCTTGTAATGCTTTAACCCCTTCAGGTGCAGCAATTAAGCCCATAAAACGTATTTTATTTGCTCCACGATTCTTCAATGATTGAATCGCTTCGATTGCTGATGCACCTGTAGCAAGCATAGGATCTACTACAATAATTTCTCTTTCTTCAATATCTTGTGGTAATTTCACAAAATATTCTACCGCTTCTAAAGTTTCTGGATCACGATATAACCCTACATGTCCTACTCTAGCAGCTGGAACGAGTTTCATAATACCATCTGTCATTCCAAGGCCAGCACGTAAAATAGGAATAAGTGCTAATTTCTTACCAGATAATCTTTGAGCGTTCATTTTAGTTACGGGTGTTTCGATTTCAACATCTTGTGTTTCAAAATCTCTCGTAACTTCATACGCCATAAGCATACCGACTTCATCGACAAGCTCTCTAAACTCTTTAGTGCCAGTTTTACGATCACGAATATAACTCAACTTATGCTGAATTAATGGATGATCAAAAACGTGTACTTTACCCATAAGTCTAGCCTCCAATAAATATTTATTTGTTGTAAAGTGGAAACTTAGAAGTTAGTGATAATACGCGTTCATGTGCTTCTTTTAATGTTTGTTCATCTTCTGGATTTTTAAGCACAAGTGCTATTATTCTACCTACTTCTTCAACTGCTTCCTCATCAAATCCACGAGATGTAACTGCTGGTGTACCTAAACGAATACCACTTGTTACGAAAGGTTTTTCTTGATCAAATGGAATTGTATTCTTATTACACGTAATACCAACTTCATCTAAAGCATTCTCAGCTAATTTACCAGTAATGCCAAGAGAACCTTTAACATCTACACAGATAAGATGATTATCAGTACCGCCTGATACAATTCTTAAACCTTCGTCTTCTAGAGTTGCTGCTAATTTTTGAGCATTCTTAATTACTTGTTTTTGATATTCCTTAAATTCTGGTTGTAATGCTTCACCAAATGAAACTGCCTTACCAGCGATAACATGCATTAATGGACCACCTTGAATACCAGGGAAAATTGTTTTATCAATTTCTTTAGCATATTCTTCTTTACAGAAAATCATACCGCCTCTTGGTCCTCTTAATGTTTTGTGTGTTGTCGTTGTTACAAAGTCAGCATAATCAACAGGGTTTTGATGTAAACCTGCTGCAACTAAACCAGCGATATGAGCCATATCAACCATTAATTTAGCGCCAACTTCATCTGCTATTTCTTTGAATTTCTTAAAATCAATTTGTCTTGGATAAGCTGAAGCACCTGCTACGATTAATTTAGGTTGTGCTTCTTTTGCAACTCTCAAGATTTCTTCATAGTCAATTTGTTCATTTTCTTCAGAAACACCATACTCTACAAAGTTGTATAACTTACCACTGAAGTTAACTTTTGCTCCATGAGTTAAATGTCCACCATGACTTAAGTTCATTCCAAGTACAGTATCACCCGGTTCTAAAGCTACAAAATATACAGCCATATTTGCTTGTGATCCTGAATGAGGTTGTACATTTACGTGTTCTCCACCGAAAAGTTGTTTAGCTCTATCACGCGCTAAATCTTCAACGATATCAACGTATTCACAGCCACCATAATAACGACGACCTGGGTAACCTTCTGCATATTTGTTAGTTAATACAGAACCTTGTGCTTCCATTACTGTTTCAGAAACAAAGTTCTCTGATGCTATAAGTTCGATATTATTATTTTGTCTATCAAACTCTTTTTCCATTGCTTTGAAAAGTTCTTCGTCTTGCTTTTTAATTAATGACATGTACAATCCCTCACTTTTAAGAATTTAATACTTTGCTCTTTCGCCGCCTATTAATTTAGGACGACTCTTAGCTATTGTAACAATAGCTTCTCCAATGCGCTTAGTTTCAATTGATACAGGTACTGCGACGTGCTTTAAATGCATACCAATTAGTGTCTGACCAATATCAATACCTTTATCGCATTGAATGTGTTCAACAACTATTGGGTCTTTCATGTGTTGATATGCATAAGTTGACAAACTACCTCCAGCATTGGCTTGTGGTACAACAGAAACTTCAGTCATTGTATAAGGATCAAATATTTCTCGCTCGATTGTTATAGCTCGGTTAATATGTTCGCAACCTTGAAACGCAAAGTGAACACCTGTCTCTTTATGTATAAAATCAAGACTTTCATATATAACCTTAGCAACATCAATCGAACCATCTGAACCTATCTTTGAACCTTTAACTTCTGAAGTTGAACACCCAATGATGCATAGTTCTTGATTGTTAAAAAAATCAATAGACTTTAGTTCATTCAACAATTGTTTTAAATCTTCTTTCATGAACAACCGCCTTCAATCTTGTCTATACGTCTTTGGTGCCTACCGCCTTCGAATTCACTTGTCAACCAAGTCTTGACGATGAGAAGTGCTAAACCTTCACCTATAACACGTTGGCCCATTGCTAATACATTAGAATCGTTATGTTGTCTCGTCACTTCAGCAGTAAAAACATCATGCACAAGTGCACAACGAATCCCCTTTACTTTATTTGAAGCGATAGACATACCAATTCCAGTTCCACAAATCAAAATTCCTTTATCAAACGTTCCATCAGCAACACTTTCAGATACTGGTCTTGCATAATCTGGATAATCTACCGACTCACCTTTATGTGTACCAAAATCTTTATATTCAATGTTCATTTCATCAAGTAATTGTTTGATTGCTTCTTTGTATTCATAGCCACCATGGTCTGCTGCAATAGCTACTTTCATCTTCCCACCTCCCAATTTGTTTATACTATAATATTATAACTTATTTTCTATGTGTGTTATAGCAATTCTGCAAATTATTTGAATTCTTAATTACTTTGTAATAAATCTTCAATTAGTTCTCTCAATTCTTCGTAAGTATTTTGATAAATGATTTGTGACTGTCCAAAGGGATCTGAAACATCTCCTTTTTTGCCTCTTACGTATTGTTTTATTGAATGAATGTTGTGATGTGTAAATTGCGATTCTAGAATCATTTTATGAGATTCAGTCATAGTTAAGATAATATCAGCATCTAAATCTTGTTCAGAAAATTGTTTAGCAGTATCAGGTATTGGCAAATCATTTTTAAAGATGATTTCCATTGATTGCGGAGATATTGGTGTCCCATCAAAAGCTGAAATGCCTCTAGATTGAATATTATATTCAGGTTTAATATCTTTGGCTATCGCTTCAGCCAATGGACTTCTACAAGTGTTGCCTGTACATACAAAAACTATTTTCACAATTCATCTTCTCCTTTAATATTATGACCACTTGCTTTATCAATTCTATTCATTAATGCGATTGTATCGTCATTTCTTTCGTAGCCACTTATATAAATTTCATCAATGTTTGTCAGTTGATCTGCTATTCGTAAAGCATCATACAGATCATGATGAGCACCTTTTATATCTGCAATATCTCTACCAAGCGGTATAAAAGTCATTTGTTCTGAGATTAATGGCTCAATACTTTTAGGACCTATTACTGCTATCTTTTTAGAAGTATTATCTGACAAACTCATTTGTTTTGTAATACCACCTTCTATTAAGGTCACAGGTTGCGAAGGTGCATAATGTTTATATTTCATACCTGGTGCAATTGGTTTTTCCAAATCTAACTTTTCGTTAATGACACTGTTTGGCAGAACTTTATTAATCATCTCTATTGTTATAGAACCAGGTCGTGCAATTTTAAATGGATAACTTGTACAATCTATTACAGTACTTTCTATACCTTCATCAATATCTTCAGCTTGAATAATGCCATATATCCTTCCATCCAAGTCATGTTTAACATGTTCAAATTTAGTTGGCGAAGGACGTCCACTAATGTTTGCACTTGGAGCCGCAATTGGTAAATCCGTTAATTGTAGAACTGCTCTACCGACATGATGACTTGGCATGCGTACAGCAACAGACTGTAATCCACCCGTAACACGATCGCTTAAAAATCCTGACTTGTAAGGCACAATAAACGAAATTGGTCCTGGCCAAAAAGCATCCATTAAAATTTCAGTTTCTTGAGATATATTTTGGGTGAAGTCATTTAATTGAGATTTATCATGTATATGTACGATAAGTGGATTATCAGACGGTCTACCTTTTGCTACATATATTTCTTTAACCGCTTCTTCATCTTTTGCATTAGCGCCTAATCCATATACCGTTTCAGTTGGTAAAGCTATCAATTTATTTTGATGATATCCTGCAATAATCTCATCGATTTGTGGATAACTTTGTAAGTTATGAACATACTTACGCACATCCCAAACATTTGTTTCCAATGCATTTCTTCCCTTCTTTAAAGCATTTATTGTATTAAAACAAAAGTTATCCACACAACGTGGATAACTCCCGTTAAATGTGCATAACTTCTATTGATTATTCCAATTAAATTGTATCATACGATTGTTTTGATTTATATCTTGAATGATTTTTACATGTTCAACATTCAAATGGGTTTCAATAAAGTCTTTTAATAGTTCACCTTGTAAATGGCCAATTTCAAAAATGACGAGTCCATTATCCGACATAACGTGTTCTAAATTTAGAATAATATCTTTATAGATCGCTAAGCCATCATCTTCCGCAAATAAAGCCAAATGTGGTTCATAATTTAAGACAGTATCAGACATTTCTTTTTGTTCTTCATATGAAATGTACGGTGGATTGGATACGAGTACATCCACTTTAATATTTTCTTTAATTAGTGGTTCTAAAGATTTACCTTTTAAAAATTCTATCGGTGCTTCAAGTGTTGATGCATTTGTTTGAGCGATTAATAATGCTTCTTCACTAATATCAGTTGCGATAATAGATAAATCAGGTCGCTCTTTTTTCAGTGTAATTGCGATAGCTCCTGTACCCGTTCCTATGTCACATACGACTACTTGCTCGTCCTGAATCATTTGTAATGTTTGATAGACAAGTTCTTCTGTTTCAGGTCTAGGTATTAATACATGTTGGTTCACTTTGAACTTTCTACCATAAAATTCTGCAAAACCTGCAATATACTGTACAGGCTCACCTTCATACATACGTTCTCTACTATTTAAGTATGCATCCAAAATATTATCAGGTACATTTTGATTTAAATTCATGGCAATTTGTGTTCTAGACATGCCTGAAATATCCTCTAATAACCAATCAGCACGAGAGGTTTCAAACCCTCGTGCTGATAATCCATCATAAGTTTCATTTAGTAACTGTTGAAAATTATAATTGGCCATTATTTAATTCTTCCAATTTTTCCGTTTGTTCATGCAACGTTAATGCATCGATAATTTCGTCAACTTTACCTTCCATAATTTGATCTAACTTTTGTAAAGTTAATCCAATACGATGGTCAGTTACTCTGTTTTGAGGATAGTTATACGTTCTAATTCTTTCTGAACGATCTCCTGTACCAACAGCAGACTTTCTTTTTTCAGCGTATTTAGCATTTTCTTCTTGAACCATCATATCGTAAACTCTGGCTTTCAATACTTTAAATGCTTTTTCACGGTTCTTAATTTGAGATTTTTCAGATGATGTCGCAACAATACCAGTTGGTAAATGCGTGATACGTACAGCTGAGTCTGTCGTATTGACGTGCTGACCACCTGAACCACTAGAACGGTAAGTTTCGATTTTTAAATCTTCAGTTCTAATATCAATTTCAACATCTTCAGCTTCAGGTAATACTGCAACTGTTGCTGTAGAAGTATGAATACGTCCACCAGATTCAGTTTCTGGTACACGTTGTACACGGTGTGCGCCATTTTCATATTTAAGTTTACTGAATGCACCGTTTCCTTGAATAGAAAAGCTGACTTCTTTATAACCACCATGGTCACTAATATTCTCTTCAACGACGTCAATTTTGTAGCCATGTGCTTCAGCAAATCTTGAATACATTCTGAATAAGTCACCTGCGAAAATAGCCGCTTCATCTCCACCCGCTGCGCCACGAATTTCCATAATAACGTTCTTATCATCGTTAGGGTCTTTAGGAATAAGTAGGAATTTTAATTCAGATTCTAATTCAGGTACTTGTTTAGTAAGACTGTTAATTTCTTCTTTCAACATATCTTGTTCTTCTTTATCTGTTGTTTCGTTTAACATTAATTTCGCATCTTCAATGTCACCTTTAACAGATTTATAAGTTCTATATACATCAACTGTCTTTTGTAAGTCAGATTGTTCTTTTGAATATTTTCTTAGCTTGTCTGTATCCGAAACGACATCCGGATCACTAAGTAATTCATTTAATTGTTCATATCTATTTTCAACAATTTCTAATTGATCAAACATTTATATCACTCCTTATTTCAGTTCTAATTATATGATGATCTCTACATCTTGGTTCATAACTTTCGTCTGCACCAACTAATATAATCGGGTCATCAATATGTGCTGGTTCACCATTTATAAGTCTTTGTGTTCGACTTGATGGAGATCCACACACTGCACATACCGCTTGTAATTTTGTTACAATTTCCGCAACTGCCATCATTTCAGGCATTGGTTCAAATGGCACACCTTTAAAGTCCATATCTAATCCAGCTACAACAACTCGATAGCCCTCTTCTGCTAACTTTTGTGCTACGCTTACGATTTCATTATCAAAAAATTGGACTTCATCTATTCCAATAATATCGATGCCTTGTAAATCATATTTTAATATTTGACTAGAATGTTCTATGCTGATTGCCTCAAGTTGATTTCCATTATGAGATACTACAGCTTCTTCACTATATCGATTATCAATAGATGGCTTAAATACTTTTACATTTTGTTTCGCATATAAACCTCTTCTCAGACGTCTTATAAGCTCTTCAGACTTACCACTAAACATACTTCCGCAAATACATTCTATCCATCCGGAATGGTAATTTTCGTACATATTACTTATCCACCTTTTTCAACATAATCGCTTAATTATATCATATTATTTTTACTTATTTATTAATTTTTACAAAAAAAAGCACCCTTTATAAAAGGATGCTTGATTCGCTTCATAATTAGTTGTTTGATTTGAAACCAAATTTTTTGTTGAAGCGTTCCACACGACCATCCGCAGATGCGAATTTTTGACGTCCTGTATAGAATGGATGTGAATCTGAAGAGATATCTAAACGGATAACTGGGTATTCGTTTCCATCTTCCCATTCCATAGTTTCATTTGAAGTACGTGTTGAACCACTTAAGAATTTGAAGTCTGTAGTTGTATCTAAAAAGATAACTTTATTATACTCTGGATGAATTCCTTGTTTCATTTTTTTCAGCTCCTTTGCCCTGAACCATCTGGAACAGAGTTTATTTGTGACTTATTCACTCAATACTTACATATTATATATGTTGAAGAATTAAAATGCAACCTTAAATTTATATAATCGGTTTACCAGTCTTGGCACTATCGACCATAGATTTTCTTAAAACTTCAAAGAATTCTTCGTTAGAATCCGTGCGTTTTAACTTTCTAATAAATCTTTCAGAGAAATCATTTGAATCAGTAAATAAATTACGTAGTTGCCAAATCATTTCAAGTTCTTCTTTATCTAAAAGCAATTCTTCTTTACGTGTTGAACTTCTTCTAATATCAATTGCAGGGAATACTCTCTTCTCAGACAATTTACGATCTAAATGAAGTTCCATGTTACCTGTACCTTTAAATTCTTCATAAATCATATCGTCCATACGAGAACCTGTTTCAACTAATGCAGTCGCTAATATTGTTAAACTACCACCCGCTTCAATATTTCTAGCAGCTCCGAAGAAATGTTTAGGTCTATGAAGTGATGCTGGATCTAAACCACCTGATAATGTTCTACCACTTGGTGGCACGACTAAGTTATATGCTCTAGCTAATCTTGTTAATGAATCCATTAATATGATGACATCTTCACCGATTTCAACAAGACGTTTAGCTCTTTCAAGTAGTAATTCAGCCACTTTAACATGATGTTCTGGCGGCTCATCAAAAGTTGAGTTAACGACTTCAGCTTGTTCAACAGAACGTTCAATATCCGTTACTTCTTCTGGACGTTCCCCAATTAATAATACAAATAATTTCGCTTTTGGTTGGTTAATTGCGATAGCATTTGCTATTTCTTTAAGTAATGATGTCTTACCAGCTTTAGGTGGTGCTACAATCATTCCACGTTGTCCTAGACCTATTGGCGTAATTAAATCCATGATTCTAGTTGAATAATTTTTACTTGTAGTTTCTAATTGGATACGTTGTTGTGGGTATAGAGGAGTTAACGCTTGAAAGTGTGGTCTTTTTTTAACTTCTTCTGCATTTTGATCATTTACAAAGTCAACTTGTAACAATCCGTAATACTTTTCATTTTCTTTAGGTTTTCTAACTTTACCAGTTACTTTGTCACCTTTTTTAATCTCAAAGCGTCTAATTTGGCTAGCAGATATATAAATATCTTTTTCACCTTTAGAATAGTTAACAGTACGTAAAAAGCCATAACCATCAGGTTGAATATCATCTAAGATACCTTCCATATAATAGTTGCCGTCTTTTTCCATTTGAGCTTCCATAATTGCTAAGACAAGTTCTTTTTTATTTAATTTACTATAATTTGTTATTCTTAGTTCTTTTGCCTTTGATGTTAATTCTTTAGTTGTATAGTTCTTGTATAATTCGTGAAACGATTCATACTGAGGACTTGTTCTAACTCTTTCAGCCATATTTATGACACCCATTTCTTAAAAATCTCATTCATTTTTATCAGATTTATAATCTGCCTTTAAACTATAGCATTTTTTTATGAAGATGACAAAATAAGTTATATATAAATTATGTTAAAATATTTCACTTTTTTATTCAATTATAACTATCATATAAAAAGACTGAAACATCGAAATGTTTCAGTCTTAAAAATATATTGTATTTTGTAATTTTACTATTCTTTAAAATAACCAGGAATTGCTTTAATTTCTAAGAATTCTTCAATTCCATAGTCGCCCCATTCTCTACCAATACCTGATTGTTTATAACCACCGAATGGTAAATTAGGTTTTCTACCTGCGTCATTAATTTCCACAGTACCTGCTTCTAATGATTTAGCAACTTCTCTTACACGTTCTATATCTTTACCATATACATATGCTGCTAAACCATAAATTGTATCATTTGCAATTTCAATTGCTTCATCTAAGTCTTTATAAGTAATAATTGTACCTACTGGACCAAAGATTTCTTCTTGAGCAATTGTCATATCATTAGTTACATCAGTAAATAATGTTGGTTTAACGAAGTAACCTTTTTCAAGACCGTCTGGTTTACCAACACCACCATGTAATAATGTTGCACCTTCATCGATACCTTTTTGAATATAGCTTTGAACTGTATCAAATTGTTTTTTAGATACAACTGGACCTGCATCTTGGCCAGCTTCTCTAGGATTACCAACTTTAACATTTTCAATTGCTTTTTTAGCTGCTGCGATAAATTCATCTTTAATACTTTCTGGTACTAATGTACGTGTACCTGCTGTACAAACTTGACCAGTATTTTGTACGAACTTAGCAACTGCACCTTTAGCTGCTTCTTCGATATCAACGTCATCTAACACTACTAATGGTGATTTACCACCTAGCTCTAATGATACTTTTTTGAAGTCTTTAGCTGAGTTTTCCATGATTTTTCTACCAGTTGGACCTGAACCCGTAAATGACATCATACGTACATCAGGATGTGAACTTAATGGATCACCAACACTTTGGCCATCACCATTTACTAAGTTGAACACACCTTTAGGCACGCCAGCTTTTTCAAATATTTCAGCTAAAATAATCGCTGCAAATGGTGTTTCTTCAGATGGTTTTAAGACTACAGGTGAACCTGCAGCAAATGCACCAGCTAATTTTAATGATGTTTGGTTAGTTGGGAAGTTCCATGGTGTTACTAATCCAGAAACACCGATAGCTTCTTTAATAACTAAATCATCACCACGACGTTCTTCAAATTGAATTGAATCGATCGCTTTACTTGCTTCTCTAAAATGATTTAAGCCCATTTGATAATGAACAGATTCTGATTTTTCAATTGGTGAGCCAAGCTCATCCGTCATTACATCTATTAAATCTTCTTTTCTATTTTCATATTCATCTGCAATTCGTTCTAATAAAGCTTTTCTTTCTTCTAAAGAAGTATTTCTAAATTTCACGTACACTTTTTTAGCGGCAGCTACAGCGTCATCAACATCTTGATTGTTACCTGCAGCAATTTTACCCATAACTTCTTCTGTAGCAGGGTTAATAACATCTAATGTTTGTCCACTATGACTTTCAACCCATTCGCCATTTATATATTGCTTGATATCTTGTCTCATGAATTATCTACTCCTTTATTTGTTACATTGGTTATTATAGTATGGATGATAGTCATAATTAAAATAATCTGTTTGAGAATTGAATATTTTAAATTTCAAACAAAATCAAAACCCCCCGTTTAACGGGTGGTTTGTTCTGCGGCTATAAGCCTCTATTACTGACCAGCCCTAAAAGGGCACTGAGAAGATCAGCCAAATGTACTAC
>NZ_JAJNIR010000034.1:0-27142 GCF_022385935.1 Mammaliicoccus sp. J-M41
CGATGTTTCTTACATAGTTCTATAATTTCTCGTTCATCCTCAGATATACTGAAATCTTTGTTTTTCCATCTGTAATAATTTGATTTTGGAACATCTAAAGCTTCTAAAATGACTTTCACTGTATATTTAGATTTCAATTCATTTACTAATTCAACAACTACCTCTGGGACCACTTCCTTTCCAATTCCTTGTACTTTTTTAAAATTTCATTTTCTACTTCTTTGCGCTTTAATTCAATTTTTAGCGTCTCAACAGTACTCAATTCTTCATTTCCTTTTCCGTAGGAATATTGTTTACCTACTTGTTGATTGAATCTATGTGTTTCCCCATTTCTATACCATTTCCACCACACTTTAACTTGAGATTCATTTTTAATATTTAAAGCATCCATTATTTCTCTTGTACTATATCCTTTAAGTTTCATTTCTACTACTTTATATTTTGTTTCAACTGAATATGCCACTCTTTTCATAGAAAAAACACCTCCGTATAAATTCATTTTAATATGAATTCAACGAAAGTGTTTTTATTTTACTCCCACATCATGGGGTTAGTGCAAAACGATGCCCAAGGTTTTTTTATGGATTTTTAATCAGTTTGTTTGACTATGTGTTTCTATCCTCTATTTTGTACAATCAATAATTGGACAGCGTTCGTTTTTAAGAAATAAGTTTCATCAATTTTATTTGTGTTATAATCTGCCATTTCTATATCTGGCGAACAATATCTATCTAATAATACTGTATTTAAGAAGTCCAAATTACCATGAGTATGATCTAACTTTCTAATCGCTTTAAAGATATTTCCATTGTCTTGGTCGAAAGTAATTTTCGTAACTCTGAATTTATCGAATGGGATGTCTCGATAAGATAAGATAATTCCGATATTATTTTGATAGTTGATATCATGTGGATGATACAGTTCATAGTTAAATAATAAATAGAATATTTTATTATGAATTTCAAATTTAATATAGTTTGGACCTTCATAAAATTCATGACCGTTAAAATGACTTAGTATAGATAATAAATAATTCGTTGGACTTTTACAGTGATATTTTAAATATAAAGATAAAGGCTGTTCAATGGATGAATATTTAGCAGAGGATTCTTCCATTAACCAAAATCCTATACCAGATATGTAATTTGTAATACTCATTAAATGCTTTAACATAATGGACGCATTAAAATAAAAGCTTTTACTGGTATACGTATCACCGTTTAATATATTCCATTCCATTGGGATAACATGTTTATTTTTTGACTTTAAATAAGCCATATTTTGAATAAGTTGTTTCGTATGTTGCTTTGTAATGTCTGCGATATCATAATTGTTGATTTCATCTAAGTTATACAAGTCGTTAAAGTTATAACTTAATGCAAAAGCATCAATATCTTCATATTGTGAAAAATCAATCTCTAATTCTTCATATAAATGAATAAATGGATTTGGCGCATTTATTCCAATATGTATATCAGGTAATTTCATCTTTGTTTCTCTAATTTGCTTTTTAACATGATAGATATCACCATAATCTAC
This sequence comes from Mammaliicoccus sp. J-M41, assembly GCF_022385935.1. Lineage (NCBI taxonomy): Bacteria > Bacillati > Bacillota > Bacilli > Caryophanales > Staphylococcaceae > Mammaliicoccus > Mammaliicoccus sp. J-M41. Next base: position 1,540 of record NZ_JAJNIR010000034.1, read on the forward strand.
ATCAAAGTAGATTTCTCCATTCTTGTTATAAAAATAATTGTAAATGGCATCTATTAATTCATGCCAGTTGTTTTTAAAGTTGTCGTCGTCATAATCAATATCATATATTTTTATGGCTGGTATGATTCTCGTATCTGAAAACATACTTAAACAAAAAGCTAAATTTTGTTTATAATGATTTTGATGTTCTTCACTAAAGAAAGTCTTCATTGAACAATGAATAACAATAATAGGTGTATCCGTCATTTTCTCTACATTTTCTAAAATTTCACCAAGAAAAGGCGTATAGAAATCATAAACACCACCGACATGTAAATATGTCTTATGATTTGCTGAGAGGGTCTTAAAAGGTACATCACTAAATGCCATCCTTTTATATTCATGAACAAACGATTTATTATGCATCAATTTTTGTAATTTTGAAATCAATGAAGCTTTTTCCTCTTTAGAAATTACTTCATTTTCTTTATCTTTTTTATGACGTCTATATTGAAGACGGTATTGATTAGGTGTTACATGAAATTGTTCTTTAAATTGTCTATTAAAGTTATGATAACTAGAAAAACCATGACTATTTGCGATTTGTTCTGTTTTAAACTGCGTGAACAGTAATGCGTACGTCGCTTGAAAAAGTCTTGTTTCCTTTAAATATTGAATAAATGTTGTTCCCATTTGTTTAGAGAATTCTCTAGATAAATGTTCAGGAGAAATATAAAAATGACTCGCGACACTATTAAGTGATAATCTTTCGTGATAATTTTGATCAATATATTGTTTTACTTTATAAATAAGACTGCTGAGTTCTATTTCAATATGACCATAATTTTTAGTATCCACTTGAAAACGTTCAAACATAATTTTATAAATCTCAACAACATAATTACTGCATCTAATTTTAACGTTTGTTAAGTTTGCAAGAATTGCTCTAATAAATAAGTCTTTAATTTCATGTTTATATCTATCTAATTCATTAGTCTTCGTCGTACGTGGAATCCTAAAGACAAATGCTTCTTCTCCACTTAAATTTTCCATCATCGCATAACTGATATGAAGTATAGCGACCAATCCATTATTAATGATTGGTAAATAATTATCGTTATCTTGAAGATAGAATAGGTCACCGACATTAAATTCATAAGTCGTATGATTTAATGTAACCTCTGTATGACCTTCTAAAACAAAACATAAAGCACCATAGCCGAGTAGTTTCGGGTTAATGATACTTTCTTTATGTAGTGAAATCTTATAGTTGTACAAATAATCACCTCTCAATAAAGATAAATTATGGAATAAAACATCAAAATCTGTCAATATATTTCTTTATTTAACAATATGATATCAAAAATAGTATGTAAATGTTACCTAATTTAATAAAATGGAGAAGATACTTCATAATAAATCAAATATGTTAATCGATTTAATCAAAATATGAATTTAAAACGCGTTAAAATAATAATTAATGAAATTTGTGTATTGTGAACTATTAAAAATCGGGGAAAATTAAATTGGGAGGGCTTTACTTGATAGAAACATTCAACAAAACCATTCAACAAATGATCGACTATGAGAATAAAGTGACAACTTTAAAAAATGAAAAGAAATTATCACTCGTTGATTTCATTATTTTAGAAGAAATATACACTGCAAAAGAAATTACAATCAAAGAAATTCTAAGTGGAAAGCTTTTAGAATTAAAAACAAGACCTTCTAATATAGGTACAAACTTAGCAAAATTATATAGAAAAGGTTTAATCGATAAATATAGAAGTAATCTCGACGAAAGAAAAGTTTACTACTTTATGGATGCAGAACATAAAGAAAAATACGAAACACTCGTTAAAGATATATAAGAAAAAAGGCAAGGACAAAATTTATGTCCTTGCCTTTTCTGTTGCTATAGAATACTTATTTAATCAATTGTCGTGTGCTGCGCTCGATATATTGTGCGGAATGGATTGATACAAGCTCACCTTTATTTAAGTTAAATAAGTTAAGCTTCATAATTTTATTCATCGCATCTTCTACGATATCGCTTGATAAGTCTGCTTTTGGATTTTGAATTTGTAATGTAAATGTCTTCTCTAAAGAAGTTTTAAATGTTAATTCTAATACTCTTTTCATATTTTCACCTCCTAAATCTTTTTAGATAGTACTAATTTTCTATCTGTATTGTTTTGACGATATATGCATCTTTAAATTTCTCGTCACTTAATGTTTCGATAATGCCTTTAAAAGTTTTAACTTGTTCGGGTGTAACGTTTAAATTAATTGCATTAAATTTACGTTGAACAGTTTTTACTTTAGAAGCTTCATCTAAATACTGATGCAATAAAATAATGTTGATGTCTTTAACTGTTTCCATAAGTAAAACCTCCTTTCACTTTATATATCGAAATAAGTATGTAAAAACGACAAAAAAATGTATAAATTACTTTCATGTTACTCAAATATATATTATTATTAATATGTACCTTAATTAGGAAGGATGGACCAAATTTATGCAACAAGTATCTCCAATTAAGAATAAAGATGACATTAGAGCAATGTATGAAGTATTGAAATCACATAGTGAACGAGACTATTTATTGTTTAGCTTAGCTATTCATACTGGTATGAAAGTAAACCAGCTACTTAATTTAACGGTCCAAGATTTATTTGATGAGGACAATGATATAAAGCAAGATTGGATAAATAACGAACAGGATTTAATTAAAGTTGTTATACCGTTACATTTGAGATCGAGTTTATCCACTTTTATTTATGAAGAAGGATTAAAAAGAGATGACTTTGTGTTTATGTCCATCAAAACAAAAAAACAATTATCAAGACAACAAGCTTATCGAATTATACATGTTGCAGCTGAAGAAGTAGGGTTGAAGAATATCGGGTTGTACTCGTTAAGGAAGACTTTTGCATATCATGCCTTCAAATCAGGGGTATCTGTTTCGATTATTCAAAAATACCTCGGACATCAATCGTTAATAGAAACTTTAAAATTCATTGATGTCACGACAATAAAAAAAGAAACGACAATTGAACTTAATATATAGAGAGAAAGGGGTCAATGTATGGCTTTAATATGGCTGTTTTTAATGATTATCGTTGTGATGTCGATCGTGCTCATGACGATGAATACAAAGTTTAGCCGATTTGCTGGATGGCTAAGTTTAATTGCGCCAGTTCTAAGTTCCATATATTTCTTAAGTCAAATTAAGACGATATATGCTGGCCAAAGTATTACTTATTTCCAAGAGTGGATTCCACTTGTAGATGTTAATTTAGATTTACGTTTAGATGGTTTATCTTTAATTTTTGCACTACTTATTTCATTAATCGGTGCAGGTGTCTTCTTATATGCCATTTATTATCTTTCCCATGAAAAAGAGAATCTTCCAAGATTTTATACGTATTTGTTAATGTTTATGTTAGCAATGTTAGGTGTCGTACTTTCAAATAATACGATATTGTTATATACATTTTGGGAGTTAACAAGTATTTCTTCATTCTTGCTCATTTCATATTGGTATCAACGTAGAAAGAGTCAAGACGGTGCTTTGAAATCATTTTTAATTACAGTGTTTGGCGGTATGGCAATGTTAGTTGGATTGATTTTGCTATACAGCATTACGGGTACGAATACAATTACTGAACAAGTCGGTATGATTGATAAAATTTATGAATCACCATGGTTTGTACTTGCAGTCATTTTAATCTTACTCGGAGCATTTACGAAATCTGCACAATTTCCATTTCATATTTGGTTGCCAGATGCAATGGAAGCACCAACACCTGTCAGTGCTTATTTACATTCAGCAACAATGGTTAAAGCAGGATTATATTTATTATTAAGATTTACACCAATTATCGGTCAAAGTACATGGGTCGTTTATACAGTTGTTACTATCGGTTTAGTGACATTATTAGTCGGTTCATTCTTTGCAGTTAATAAGAAAGATTTAAAAGCAATGCTTGCCTATTCAACAATCAGTCAGCTCGGTATGATTATGACGATGATCGGTTTAGGGCTATTAGCATTAAATAGTAATTTTAAAGCAGATAACGAAATCTTTTTAGCGAGTTTATTTGCAGCATTATTCCATTTAATTAACCATGCGATTTTTAAAAGTGTTCTATTTATGGGTGTCGGTATTATCGACCATGAAACAGGAACAAGAGATGTTAAAAAGCTTGGTGGATTAAGAACAATCATGCCAATAACAGCAGTTGTCATGACAATCAGTGCACTATCTATGGCAGGTATTCCGTTATTTAATGGTTTCTTAAGTAAAGAGAAATTCTTTACGAGTTTAGTAGAAACAGGACACACAGATATCTTTAATCAAACGATGTCTACCGTAATGATATTAGCTGGGTTTGTCGGCAGTATATTTACATTTGTATATTGTATTAAACTCATTAAAGAACCATTTTTCGGTAAGCTTAAAAAAGAACAATTACCGAAAGTACCACGTCATGATGGCGGCGGGTTATTAATCTCACCAATGATTATCGTATTGTTTGTTCCAATCATTTTCTTTGTACCGAATGTATTAGGAGAATATTTAATTGGTCCAGCATTAAGAGATATATTCCACGATAGCGAGATTATGGCTCATTTACCACATATTAAAGCGTGGCACGGATTTACAGTAGAATTATTCTTAACACTTGGCATATACATTATTGGGACACTTCTTATACTCGTGCCAAAATGGGATGTTATTTATAGTAAGATTTCTAAAAACTTAGAAATCAATACGCTATATACAAAAGGTATGGATGCATTAGATCGTATCAGTACGTTTTCAATTCAAGGTATTATGAATAATAAACTGAATCAATATTTACACATTATTTATGTAATCTTCTTTGTCATTATGGGATATGGTATTTATCAAGTCGGTATTTATGATATTGCTTATTACCATATTACTGAAGCGACAACATTTGAAATCATTATATTAATTAATATAGTGATTACTGCAACAGCGTTAATGTTTATACGAGAAAGAATGACAATGACGATTTTAAATGGTGTCATCGGGTATTCGATCGCGGTCGTATTCATATTTATGAAAGCACCTGATTTAGCTTTAACGCAACTTGTTATAGAAACGATTACGACAGTATTATTCTTATTAGTGTTCTATCATTTACCAAACGTTCAGAAAGATACACCAAACGTTATCAGTGAAATTGTGAAATTAACAATTGCTTTATTAATGGCAGTATTTGTTGTGGTCTTTGTCATTATGATGCAACAAGATAGCCTGTTCGACAAAATTTCATTCTACTATGATAATGCATACGAATTAGCAGGTGTTAAAAATATCGTTAACGGTATTCTAGGAGACTTTAGAGCGTTAGATACAATGCTTGAAGGAATCGTTATATTAATTGCAGGATTAGGTATATTTACATTAGTTGAATTTAAGATAAGAAAGGATGAGCCAAATGAAAGAAAATGATGTTGTATTAGAAACGATATCCAAAATTGCTATATTCATAATATTGACGTTTGGATTTTATATTTTTCTTGCTGGTCACGATAACCCAGGTGGTGGGTTTATTGGTGGACTCGTCTTTAGCTCAGCCTTTATCTTAATGTTTTTAGCTTTTGATGTGGAAACAGTCGTTCAATCAATGCCATTAGACTTTAGAGCAGTTACGATTATTGGATGTCTCATTTCAATTGGTACAGGTATTATTCCAATGTTCTTTGGACATCCGATGTTAACACATGAGGATGGCTATATGACATGGCCGTTGTTAGGTGAGATTCATTTATCAAGCGTTACACTTTTTGAGCTCGGCATACTACTTACTGTAGTAGGGGCAGTTGTAACAATCATGCTTGCGATAAGTGGTGATAACAGTTGAATTTAATACTGGTTATTATAATAGGCGTACTCACATTTGTAGGAACATATATGATTTTGTCTAAGAACTTAATTCGAATTGTTATTGGTACAGCAATTTATACACACGTAGCAAACTTAATGATTTTATCCATGAGCGAGTTTGGTGGAAAGAATGTTCCACTTATTAATGGAGAAGGTAAAGATTATGTCGATCCTTTACCTCAAGCATTGATCTTAACAGCTATTGTAATTGGTTTTGCTGTTACAGCATTTTTACTCGTACTTATATATAGAACATTTAAGTTGACGAAAGTAAATAGAATAGAGGCGTTACGCGGTGAGGATGAAGATGTAGATGAATAATTTAATATTAGTACCATTACTCGTACCTTTAATTACTGGATTAATATTGTTCTTCTTTAAAGAACGTTTAGCTTTAACAAGACGTATCGCGGTAACGAGTTTATCAATTACAACAATCATCTCGGTATGGCTACTTATAGAAGTTAGTCTTAATAAAGTACTTGTTATTAACTTTGGAGATTGGCAACCACCATATGGTATACAGTTTGTCGGAGATGAATTAGCACTTCTATTTACATCTGTTTCTTGTTTTGTTGTAACAGTTATTATATATTTTGGTTTTGGTAAACGAGAAAGAGTAGCAAATAGATATTTCTTACCATCTTTTATACTATTTTTATTAACAGGTGTTAACGGAAGTTTCTTAACGGCAGATATCTTCAATTTATACGTTATGTTTGAAATTATGTTATTAGCATCATTTGTATTATTAACACTTGGACAATCTATCGAACAACTAAGAGCGAGTGTTATTTATGTTGTTATTAATGTTGTCAGTTCTTGGTTCTTCTTAATGGGTGTAGCATACTTATATGGAACGTTAGGCACGTTGAACTTTGGACACATCGCAATGCGTATAACTGAAAGTAATCAACCAACGACCGTTACTTTAGTAGCAGTTATTATGATTTTCGTCTTTGGTGGTAAAGCAGCCTTAGTAATGTTTATGTGGTTGCCGAAAGCATATGCAGCTTTAAACACTGAATTAGCGGCATTGTTTGCCAGCCTTATGACTAAAGTCGGTGTCTATGCATTGATAAGAGTTATGGTGTTGATGTTCGATGAAAAGCCAGAAGTTACACATTTCCTATTATATATTATGGCTATCATCACAATGATCATCGGCAGTATCGGTGTATTAGGATTTAAAGATATTAAAAAGATTGCAGCTTACCAAGTTATTTTATCAATAGGATTTGCTGTCCTCGGTTTAAGTGCAAATAATAGTGATGGTATTACAGGGGCAATATTCTATGTCAGTCATGATATGATTATTAAAACATTATTATTCTTAATCATAGGTACTTTCGTATTATTATCAGGCACGAGATATTATGATCAGTTTGGTGGATTAATTAAATATTATCCTAGTTTAGGGATTATATTCTTTATCACGATATTATCAATCGGTGGTGTACCACCATTTAGTGGATTTCCTGGGAAATTATTAATTATTAAAGGTGCTTTAGATAATGGTTATACAATTGGTGTCATCGTGATGGTAATTACAAGTGTCATCGCCATGTACAGTTTACTAAGAATATTCTTAGTGATGTACTTCGGTAGAAACGATATTCCTAAAGTTGAAAGGGTTCCACTTTCTAAACATAAATTATACGCGATGATCATATTAACAGTAGCTACTATCGTATTAGGTATTGCATCACAATATGTATTGAATATTTCAGAATTAGCAGCACAATTTAACATACATGAACAGTCATATATTAAAGAAATTATTCCAAACGTAGAAGTGGAGGCGAAGTAATAATGGCACAGTTGTTATTAAATATTTTAATCGCCTTCTTATGGACGTTATTCCAAGATGAAGATAAATTTCATTTATCTACCTTTGTAGGTGGATATCTCATTGGTATCGTTATTGTTTATTTAATGCATAGATTCTTTGGACATGTCTTCTACTTGAAAAAAGTTTGGGTAATCTTCAAGTTTATTTGTGTTTATAACTATCAACTTGTGACTTCAAGTATGACAACAATCAATTATATTTTATTTAAAACAAACAAAGTTAATCCAGGTCTTGTAACATATGAAACAACGTTAAAACAAGATTGGGCGATTACATTGTTAACATTGCTTATTATGCTTACACCAGGTTCTGTTGTGCTTAGACTTTCACCTGATGGTAGGAGATTCTTTATACATGCAATTGATATTTCAGATAAAGAAAAAGAAATTTTAACGAAGCAAATTAAGAAATATGAAAAACTAATCTGGGAGGTGCTTAAATAATGTCATTTATCATATTAGCAATTATCAAAACAGCGCTTGTTATATATGGTATTTCCATTGTTGTCGTACTTCTCAGAACGATCATAGGTCCAACTACTGCGGATAGAGTCATTGCTTTTGATGCAATCGGTGCGATTTTAGTTTCCGTAGTAGGGGTATTAAGCATTATTTATGATACATTCAGTTATTTAGAAGCGAGTTTGATTATCGCAATACTTTCTTTCTTGAGTACAGTAGGTATTTCACGTTTCATAGAAGGGGGTCGTGTCTTTGAATCTAAGCGAGATCGTTAGTTTAATTGCCGCTTTATCAATATTGTTAGGTTCAATAGCAGCGCTCATCAGTGCGATAGGAATTGTACGCTTTAGAGATACATTTCTTCGAAGTCATGCCGCTACTAAAAGTTCTACATTATCTGTGTTGCTTACTTTGACAGGTGTGTTTATATATTTCTTAGTGACACAAGAATACTTTAGTGTCCGAACATTATTAACAATACTGTTCTTATATTTAACATCTCCAGTAGCAGGACATATGATTATTAGAGCAGCTTATAATTCAGGATCATATATGTATATGAAAGAATTTACTAAAAAAGGTACTTCATTAAACTTCAGGTATGATCGTAAAGAAACAAAGAAAGACAGAAGAAGAAGAGCCGAAAAAAGACAAATGATGAACGAGGCATTTTCTAAAAATGATAAAGAAACATTTAGTAAATATAAGCAAGTCATGAAAAAAGATGATCCAACATTAAAATAATAGAATTTATTTGAGAAGTGTATGTTATGGGTGTCGTTAGGGACAGAATTCTGAGAAATGTCTCTAAGGATACGAGTTCTAATTACCAGAATTCGGAATAATGATAGTTACAGCATTCTAACTACCACAATTCAGAATAATGGAAGTTACAGCGTTCTAATTACCAGAATTCGAGATAATGGAAGTTATATACACAAAGAAGTGGCCGAGATGATTAAATCTCGGCCTCTTTTTTCATTATTTCATACTATTATGAATAGCTTCTGCATTGTGTTCCATCATATTGTAATATGAGTTACCTTTAGAATCTTTTTTACCGATTGAATCTGTGAATACTTCATCTTTAATGTTGAGGCTTGTTTCTTCTGCTAATGTTTGCATACTTTTCTTATCAACACTTGTTTCGACGACTAATGATTTTAGATCATGGTCTTTCACAAATTTAATGGCTTGCTTCATTTGATCTGGTATACCTTGTTTTTCTGTATTAATCTCCCAAATATATCCTGGTGTTATATGATAGCTTTTAGCGAAGTATTTAAATGCCCCTTCACTTGTTATAAAAGCACGTTTATCTTCAGGAATATCATTGAATGCTGTCATCATTTTATGATGTAGTTTATCTAGTTTATTCGTGTATTTTTCAGCATTGTCTTTAAATTGTTTACTGTGATCTTTATCTATATCACTTAAGTGTTTTTCAATTGTATTGACGTATTTTATACCATTTTCAATGCTTAACCAAGCGTGTGGATCGATTTTATTTTTATTGCCTTCTCCACCTTTTAAATAAATAGGTGTAACGTCTTCAGTTGCTTGAATAACATTTTTGTCTGAGACTTTTTTACCTGCTTGTTCTAATGCTTTTTCAAACCAACCATTTCCACTTTCAAGGTTAAAACCATTATATATAATGACATCTGCATCTGTTAATGCTTTGACGTCTTTTGGTTTAATTTCATATTCGTGAGGGTCTTGACCGATAGGGACGATGCTTGTAACTTTTGCATCAGACTTTGTCACTTCTTTAGTCATATCCGCTAATATTGAATTTGTTGTTACAATTTTTAAATGTTTGTCTTCATTAGATGATGTTGCATTACAAGCACTTAATAAAATAATGATAGCGAGTAATGGCATAAATAATTTCTTCATGTTTAACCTCCTAAGCAAATTTTAATTTCATTTTATGTATGGTGAATGTAATCATGTACACTAAGCAGCAGACTAATACGATACACGCGCCACTTGGTAAGTTATAAAGGTAACTTATATACATGCCACAGGCCGCACATATTGCACTGATAACACTTGCGACAATCATCATTGATTTTAATGATTTTGTGATTAAAAATGCAGCTGAACTCGGTGTAATAAGTAGTGCAACGACAAGTATAATGCCCACTGTTTGTAAACTAGCAACTGTTACAAGCGCTAATAGCATCATGACAAAATAATGAATGACTTTTACATTTAAACCGCTCATTCTAGCTGCAATAGGGTCAAACGTTGATAAATGCAAGGGTTTGTAAAATAATATGACACAAGCGATAACAATTATACTGACTATGCTCGTTGTATAAAATGCACTTGAAGTTACTGCTAGTATGTTCCCAAATAAAATATGATATAAATCAGTAGAGGAGTTAATTTGACTTATGATAATAATTCCAAGGGAAAAGAATGCAGTAAAGATAATACCGATAGCTGCGTCATTTTTAGTTTTAGAGTGTTGGGCAATGTAACCAATCAGAAAGCTCGTTAACATACCGGTAACGAGTGCACCTATAAACATCGGAATGTTCAATACGTAACTTATTGCAACACCAGGCAGTACGGCATGGCTCATAGCATCACCCATTAAAGATAAACCTCTTAGTATGATGAGGCTACCTACAATGCCACAGACAACACCAACTACAATAGCAGTAATCAGCGCTCGACTTAAAAAATTATATTGTATTAGGGATGAGATAAATTCATTAATCATGGTGTAACGCCTTCCTTTAGAAATACTTCTTTAATATTGTGTTCTGTTAAAGCTTCAGATGCTGTGCCAAAAAATTTAATAGTTCGATTGAGGAGGATGATTCTATCAAAATATAATTTGGCTTTTTGAATATCATGATGAACAATTATGATGAGTTTTCCTTCTGACTTTAATCTTCTAAGCATGTTTATCATGATTTCTTCACTTTTAAAATCAATACCGACAAATGGTTCATCGAGACATAATAAATCACTGTCTTTCATTAAAGACTTTGCTAAAAGAACACGTTGTAATTGACCACCACTTAATTGATTTAATGTCTTATCTTTTAATTCAGTTAGTTGTAACTCTGACATTAATTGATCCCTTTTTTGATAAGCTTCTTTTTTTAATGGTCTAAACCAACCTGATGTAGCATAATAGCCTGTTAATAAACTATCTTGAACAGTGATAGGGAAATCTAAATCTAATTGATTTCTTTGAGGAATATACGTTAATTGTTTCAACTGTTGGTTTATCGGTTTATCATGCCAATAAACTTCTCCTGATGCCTTAAATTCACCCAAAATCGATTTAATAAATGAAGATTTTCCTGCACCATTCGGTCCCATAATGCCAATTAATTCACCTGTAGATTCAATGGTTAAATTAATATCATGCAATATGTGCTGTTGTCCTAAATATAAATTTAAATTTTTTACCTGCAACATGTTATCACCTTTTCTAAAAATAAGTTTAGGCTAACCTAAACTATAATTCGATTATATTAGAAAATTATCTAAAGTCAAGAGATAGCCTGTAAAAATAAATCGTGGTACAATAAATATATGATAATAAAAGTGAGGTCAGAGTAGATGTTGACTGAAGAACAAGAAGACTACTTAAAAGCGATTTTTGGATTAAATGGCACAACAGATTACGTATCCAATAAGAATTTAGCGCAAGATTTAAATATTAAACCTTCATCAGTTAGTGAAATGATGTTACGTTTGAAAAAGGATGATTACGTAGATATTCGTCCATATAAAGGTGTGAAATTAACTCAAAAGGGTTTAGATCATACAACTAATATTATTAAAAGACATAGACTCATAGAGCGATTCTTAATAGAAGAACTTGAATATACTTGGGATGAAGTTCACGAAGAGGCAGAAATATTAGAACATCGTGTGTCTGACCGTTTTATAGATAAGATAGATAAGTTAATGGGTTACCCAACAACTTGTCCGCATGGTGGTATTATTCCAAGAGAGAATCAAATAGAGGAAATTTATAACACATCATTAAATGAGTTTGAAATTGGAGATGACGTTGAAATTAAACGTGTAATGGATTACGTGAATCTCTTAGATTATTTAAGTAATCAAGAATTGCATATTGGCGATGTAGTAACAATTAGCAATAAAGATAGCTTAAACCAACTCATAGAACTTAAACTAAAAGATAAAACAATTATGATAAGTGAAACAAATGCATCATATTTGTTTGGTATAAAAACAGCTTAATAAATAAAAACCAGCAGAAATTCAATAGAATGAATTTCTGCTGGTTTTTTGTTTATGGATTAAAATAACGGGACTCCATATTTAAAGTTCCAATATCTACGGCCATAAAATATTAAAAGTATACATAACAGCATATACATTAATCGCTATCCATATAACACTAAAGAAGATAGTTGGAATTTTAGTGAGTTGTCTTAACTGACTACCATCCCATTCTTGTCTTGAACGTGAGAATGTTAATAGGAATATTGTAATACTCGATTGTGCGACTTCACCTAATAATGTTCCTAAACTGATGTGATAAATATACGTAATGATTTGTCCAAAGTCATGTATATTCGGTGCAGATAGTACTTCGTATAAAGCTACTGCAATAACGACGAGAATGATACTTGGGATAAATTTCTTAGATGTTAATATGACATAGAATAAAAACATGATCAGAAGAATGATTAAGAAAATTGGTCCGAATGTGTGATATTTAAGCCATACACCTAAAATCAACATAATCGGCGGCATGATATAACCGAATAAAGTCGTTATAAATTGATTTAAACGTGATTTGGAACCAGTAACGGCGTAACCTTGTCTACCGGTTTCCATGCGCTCTTTACGACGCCAAACAACTACGAGGTCTTTAGGCTTACCACCTGATAGTTTATTTGCTATAACATGACCCATCTCATGGATGAGTATTGGAAAATAACCTAAAATGATATCAATTAAACTTAAAATGGGCTGTTGTCTTCTATGATGAACAAATACATATATAAGCGCGATGATCGTTATCATTGTTAAGGATAAATTTATTGGTTCTGATAGGAAATTCGGTAAAAATTGAATCAAAAAAACGTCACCTCGTATTGAATAGTTTAAGACTATTCTACACTAAAGTGACGTTTTTGTTGTCGGACTTAAGACTTAATATCCGTTATTATTTTTTCTTACGTTTGATTAACCAAGTTAATAAAAGGATGATTCCAGCAATAAGTAAGATTGACGCTGTCATAATAATAGATCTATTATCAGTACTTGTTACTTTTTTCTTTGTTTCGTTAAATTTATGTTTACTTGGCGTTTCTACTTTTACAGACGGTGGACCATAGCTATCATTGATATAAGAACGGTTATAATCAATGCTTGCACGTCCATCTTTAAGTACGACTTTATAATCTACGCCTTTACGAACGACATCATATAAGTCCTCAGTAACGTAGTATTTTTTGCCATTAATTTTTTGAGTACCTTTAGATAATACTTTTTTCCATTCATATTCTTTGAATGATTTTTCCATCAAGCTATTACCCATCATATTACGTTCTTTCTCTCCACCAACACTGTTGTAATCTCCTGCACCTAAAAGAACTTGGTTAATTCTTAATCCATCTCTTTTAGTAGAAAGACTGTGGTTATAGTCGGCAGTGTCACTAGAACCCGTTTTCAGACCATCAGTACCTTTAAGTGACATATCTGCACCTTCAAGTGAATGATTATACGTATAATATGTAACGTAGTGAACAGTAGGGGCAACTTTTTTAGTGTATTCTAAAATGTCAGGATACTGTTTTACAAGATGTTGCGTTAAAATGGCAAAATCTCTAGCTGTTGTATAGTTATCTTCATCTGATTGATAACGTTTAGCTTTATATTCTAGTAATAAATTATTAGAAGCACCATTAGCATTGTAGAATTTCGTATGTTCCATACCTAATTTCTTAGCTGTTTCATTCATGTAGTCAACAAAGTCAGAATCTAAATCCTTTTTTTGTTGTTTAGATGCTGTATTTTTATTGGAGTCTTTATCTTTTTTATCTATCTTTTTAGCAGAAGCTAAGTTCTCAGCTTTCATCGTTTCTCTTCCTAGAATCATCGCACCTGCATTTGAAGAGTTAGAAACGGTAATTTGCATGAGTTCAGAGATTGTATAAACATCTCCTGGATACAATTTTGTATTACTTAATTCTGGTAATGTAGATAAACGATATTCTTCGTTTGTCATTTTAACTTTAGCATTTTTATCAAGTTTGCCACTATTGATTGCTTTTTCAGTTAAATATAATGTCATTAATTTAGACATACTAGCTGGATACCATTTAGCATCTATTTTATATTCATACAAAATTTGACCAGTATCAGAACTATAGTTAATAGCGCCTTCGGGTTCATAGATTTCACCGAGTGAGTATCCATCTTCATTGGCTACTTGTGTTGGTGATTTCGGATTATCCGCTGCATAAGCACTTTGAGTTACTGGTATGCTCAATAAAAGTAATGCAAAAAATAATAATAGACTTTTTTTCATGAATAAGACCTCTTTATTTATTTTTAAAATTAACTATATCATTCTAACATATATTAATTAACTACCCTACAATAAGATAACAAATGAACGTTAATTTTTTTTGAACATATTTTAAATTTGGTATGTATAATCTCAATGCTGTAAAATATAACTATATCATTAATTTTAGTGAAGAGGTTATTAAAATGACAAAACAAAATCCTCTGCTTTATTTACTAAAAAAGGTAGACTGGCCTAAAAAATTAGTGTTTACGGCTATGACACTTTCAATTTTAGGTAGTCTTAGTGGTTTGCTCGTACCATTATTTACTGGGAAATTAGTAGATACATTTAATGCAGAAAGTTTAGATTTAAGAATGGTTTGGCTATTTATAGGTGTATTTTTAGTAAATGCAGTCTTGAGCGGTATCGGGACATATTTACTAAGCAAGATTGGTGAAAAAACAATTTATTCAATTAGAGAAAAGTTATGGAAGCATTTAATCAATTTAAAAATGAGTTTCTTTGATAAAAACGAAAGTGGACAATTGATGAGTAGAATTACAGATGATACAAATGTGATTAATTTATTTATCTCTGAAAAAGCACCAAGTGTATTGCCATCATTGTTAACACTTATTGGTTCGATTGTGATGTTATTTATTTTAGATTGGCAAATGACGCTCATGACATTTCTAATCTTACCTATATTTATCGGGATAATGGTACCTTTAGGACGAAAAATGGGTAAAATCTCAAAAGACACACAAACTGAGATTTCTAGGTTCAGCGGTATATTAGGAAGAGTACTTACAGAAATGAAATTAGTAAAAGTGACGGCGTCAGAAGAAAAAGAACTGGAAAAAACGAAAGGTACTTTATTAGGTATATATGATCTTGGATTAAAAGAAGCTAAAATTAGAGCAATCATTTCTCCACTTTCAGGCGTTATTATGACGTTAACCGTAGCTGTCATACTTGGATTTGGTGGTATTAGAGTTTCGAGTGGTGCGATTACTGCAGGGACATTAGTTGCAATGATATTCTATGTTGTACAATTATCTGCTCCAATTTTGAATTTTTCTATGTTTTTAACGGATTATAAGAAAGCTGTCGGCGCAAGTGAACGTATCTATGAGATTTATCAAGAAGAAGCGGAAAAAAGAGGCGATGATCATAATCAACCGATTACGAATCATCAAGATATTACATTTGAAAATGTTTCTTTTGGATATGAAGACAATCCTGTCATTAAAGATTTATCTTTATCCATCCGTTCTGGAGAAGTGACAGCATTTGTTGGTCCTTCAGGTTCAGGAAAAAGTACGCTGTTCAGTTTAATTGAAAGACTTTATCCAATTGATCATGGCCAAATATTATATGGGAACCAACCAATAGATGATATATCTTTAAAATATTGGCGACAGAAAATTGGATATGTTATGCAATCTAATGCGATGATGTCAGGGACGATTCGAGATAATTTAACATATGGTGTCTATTCAGAAGTAGATGAAGAAAAACTCGTACATTATACGAAGATGGCACGGTGTTATGATTTTATAATGGCGTTTCCACAAGGGTTTGATACAGAAATCGGTGAAAGAGGTACCAAATTATCTGGCGGTCAAAGACAACGAATAGATATCGCACGAAGTTTCATTAAGAATCCAGATATTCTACTACTAGATGAAGCGACAGCTAATTTAGATAGTGAAAGTGAATTCTACATTCAACAAGCGTTGAATGAATTAATGAAAGATCGTACAACTATTGTGATTGCTCATAGACTTGCTACGATAAAAAAAGCGAATCAAATTGTATTTTTAGATAAAGGTGAAATCACAGGCGTAGGTACCCATCAAGAATTATTAGCATCTCATGATAAGTATAGACATTTTGTAAATACTCAAAGTTTAACTGAATAATATAGAAGTGAATTGAACAAGATCCTAGAAAAACATTTCAGGATCTTGTTTTTTATTATAAAAAATTTTAAAAAATATGAGAAATAATGAAAGCGCAACCATTTAGATGGGGCAAAGGATTCTATAAATATCAAAAAACGAGTCAAAAATAATTCGTGATTTTTTTTCACAAAATGTGCGTCAAACCTATTGACCTCAGGGAAAAGAGGTGCTATATTTATATTGTGAAAAACATCACAAATGTTAAAGATGCGCATCTTGAAAAATAAAATAAGAAAGAAGTTGTTCATTGTGCTATTAAATAATATAAATCCATTAGACAACGTTACACTATCAGCAGTTGTTGCTAGTATACCGATTATATTATTTCTATTATGTTTAACAGTTTTTAAAATGAAAGGTATTTATGCATCTATTACAACACTTATTGTAACTTTAGTCATTGCATCATTTATCTTCGAATTACCACATACTGTAGCGACTGGAGCTATAACAGAAGGATTCTTTCAAGGTATTCTTCCAATAGGGTATATCGTCGTAATGGCAGTATGGTTATACAAAGTTTCAATTGGTACAGGACAATTTAGTATCATTCAAGATAGTATTTCAGGTATTTCTCAAGACCAACGTATCCAATTATTATTAATAGGTTTTAGTTTTAATGCATTTTTAGAAGGTGCTGCTGGGTTTGGTGTTCCTATCGCAATATGTAGTGTATTGTTAATTCAAATTGGTTTTAAACCTTTACAAGCAGCAATGCTTTGTTTAATTGCTAACGGAGCAGCGGGCGCTTTTGGTGCGATTGGTATTCCAGTTGGTATTATAGATAGTTTAGGTCTTCACGGTAATATTTCAGCGCTTGAAGTATCACAGATTTCAACACTTACACTTCCAATCTTGAACTTCTTTATTCCATTTTTACTTGTCATGATATTGGATGGATTCAAAGGTGTGAAAGAAATTTTACCGATGATTCTTATTGTAAGTACAACTTATACAGGATTACAAATATTGATTACGTATTTCCAAGGTCCAGAATTGGCTGATATTATTCCACCATTATTATCTATGGTTGCATTAGCAATTTTCTCAAAATATTATCAACCAAAAAATATTTTCAGAATTTCAGATCAAGAAGTATTGGAAACAAAGAAACATTCTGTTAAAACCATTATGTATGCATGGAGTCCATTCTATATTTTAACAATTTTCGTCATGATATGGAGTGCACCATTTTTCAAAGCTTTATTTGCTGAAGGTGGTTTACTTTCTTCATTAGTATGGAATATAAGTATTCCAGGTACATTTAATGAAATTACTAATAAACTGATCACATTAAAAATCGATATCTTTAGTGCAACTGGTACTGCAAT
Organism: Mammaliicoccus sp. J-M41; assembly: GCF_022385935.1. NCBI lineage: Bacteria > Bacillati > Bacillota > Bacilli > Caryophanales > Staphylococcaceae > Mammaliicoccus > Mammaliicoccus sp. J-M41. Next base: position 19,577 of record NZ_JAJNIR010000034.1, read on the forward strand.
ATTAATCTCAGTAGTGATCACAATATTAATTTCGAAACACTTTAAGTTTAGTGACGCATTCAATTTACTACGCGTAACAATTAAAGAATTGTGGTTACCAATTTTGACAATCTGCTTTATTTTAGCTATTGCTAAAATCACAACTTACGGCGGACTAACAGCTGCAATGGGTCAAGGTATTGCAAAAGCTGGTAACATCTTCCCAATACTATCTCCAGTATTAGGTTGGATAGGTGTATTCATGACTGGTTCAGTCGTTAATAACAACACATTGTTTGCACCAATTCAAGCGTCAGTAGCAAGTCAAATTGGTACAAGCGGACCATTGCTAGTTGCAGCAAATACAGCAGGTGGTGTAGCAGCTAAATTAATCTCACCACAATCTATAGCAATTGCAACAGCTGCTGTTAGAGAAGTTGGTAAAGAGTCTGAATTGCTTAAAATGACTTTGAAATATAGTGTCGGATTCTTAATATTCATCTGTGTATGGACATTTATTTTAACAATAATTTTATAAATATAAATTGAGGAGCGATTATAATGAAACAATTCAAAGGTAAAAAAGTCGTATTAGTAGGTAATGGTGCAGTAGGTTCAAGTTATGCATTTTCAATGATAAACCAAGGTATTTGTGATGAATTTGTCATCATAGACTTAGATAAAAAGAAAGTAATCGGGGATGTCATGGATTTAAATCATGGTACAGTATACGGACCATCACCAATTAAAGTTAAATCAGGTGACTATAAAGATTGTCATGATGCAGACTTAGTAGTTATTTGTGCAGGTGCAGCACAAAAACCAGGTGAAACAAGACTAGATTTAGTAGCAAAAAATATGAAAATTTTCAAATCAATCGTTACTGAAATAATGGAATCAGGATTTGATGGTATATTCTTAATTGCCACTAACCCAGTAGATGTATTAACTTATGCAACTATGAAATTCTCTGGTTTACCAAAAGAACGTGTAATCGGATCAGGTACTATATTAGATACAGCAAGATTTAGATATTTATTAAGTGAAGAATTCGATGTCGCACCACAAAGTGTACATGCAAACATTATTGGTGAACATGGTGATTCAGAATTACCAGTATGGTCTCATGCCAATATAGCGGGTAAACCATTAAGAAGTATTATTGAAAAAGACGAATCACGTAAACATAGAGTAGAAGAAATATTTGTACAAACTCGAGATGCAGCATATGAAATTATAGAAGCAAAAGGCGCAACTTATTACGGAGTAGCAATGGGGTTAATGCGTATTACAAAAGCCATTTTGAACAACCAAGATGTGGTGCTAACAGTGTCTGCATATTTAGAAGGCGAGTACGGACATGAAGGCGTGTATATAGGCGTACCAGCACTTATAAACAGATCAGGCATTAGAGAAGTTATCGAAATGCCATTAGATGAAGAAGAAAAATCATTATTCGATAACTCTGTTAAAGTGTTGAAAGATATACAAGCACCATTTGAAGAAGAATTTTAATAGTAAGATATATCAGGGATTTAATATATGAAAATTTTAGTAGTACCGACAAAGTCTAGAAAAGATTTTGTCGGTATTTTTTGTGGTGACTGTTTGAATTAAGGGGGATTGTGAAAATGAGCGGGATTGGAAGCGGAAGATAGAGGAAGACGTGAGTTAAAGGCGGAGTAAACCCACGAGTCGTGGCTTAATGTCTGAATAAAGCCAAGATATGAGCCAAGTCATGGCTTAAGTCCAGAGTAAAGCCATGACATCATCTATTTCTCACACCTCCATCACTTCCTTCAATTCAAACCACTTTTTTCACATCATCATTCCACATCCATTATATGATTCGTCTTCTATTTAAAATCGGCATGTTGAGGGGATTTGAGGATTGTGGTAGTATCTATATGTCTGCTAAAAAATATAGAGGAGGTAAGGTCATGAAAAATAGAATTTTACGAGATATGATATTAATTTTGGCAGGATCTTTTATTTTTGCTACGGGTGTTAATGCCTTTATCATTTCTGCTAATTTAGGTGAAGGTGGCGTAACTGGGGTTTCTTTAATCTTACTTTATGCATTCGATATTTCACCTGCATGGTCTACGTTTATTTTAAATGCTATTTTAATTGCGTTAGGTTATAAATTTTTAAGCAAGAGAAGTACTGTATATACGATAATAGCGGTTATTGCTATTTCTGTATTTCTAGGTCTGACTGAATCTTGGGTTGTGCATACGAATGAGATTTTAATTAACACAATCTTTGGTGGTTTCATGGTTGGTCTAGGTATAGGACTCATTGTATTGTCTGGTGGTACGACTGCTGGTACGACGATTCTTGCCCGAATAGCGCATAAATATTTAGACGTAAATACATCATATGCTCTACTATTCTTTGACCTTATCGTCGTGATGTTCTCACTTACTGTAATGCCTTTAGAAAAAGCGTTACTTACAGTGATTTCATTATATGTAGGAACAAAAGTGATGGACTTTGTAATTGAAGGTCTCAATCCTAAAAAAGCCGTTACAATTATTTCTCAAAATCCCGATCAAATCGCTAAAATGATTGATGAACAAATTGGTCGTGGTTGTACGATTCTAAATGGTAGAGGCTATTATTCTAAGAAAGACACAGATGTCTTATATGTAGTTATTGCGAAGACACAACTTTCTAGAACAAAACGCATGATTCGAAAATTCGATGAAAATGCATTTGTCGTTGTCCATGACGTAAGAGACGTTCTTGGAAATGGCTTTTTAGTAGATGAATAATAATGTTTAAGAGGTTGGTACACGTTAATTGTGCCAACCTCTTTTTGTGAACGGAATACGAAAATATTCAGAAAATGATAGAAAAAGCTACTATTAAATGCTATAATACATGAATGTGAATGATGATAATGATTATCATTTACAAATATATACAATTAATGAAAATATCATATAAATAGAGTTTATTTTAATGGAAAGAGGGTTCTTTATGAATCGTTTAACGGGAGAAGCTATTTCAATAGGTTATGGAGACAAATTAATAGTTAATGAATTGAACCTTGAAGTACCAGATGGCAAAGTGACTTCTATCATCGGACCAAATGGTTGCGGTAAGTCTACTTTATTAAAAGCTTTAAGCCGTATTTTAAATGTACAAACAGGTCAAGTATTATTAGACGGTAAGAATTTGCATTCAACTTCAACTAAAGAAATAGCTAAAAAGATTGCTATTTTGCCCCAATCTCCTGATGTTGCAGATGGATTAACAGTTGGAGAACTCGTATCTTATGGTAGATTTCCTCATCAAAAAGGTTTTGGTAGATTATCTAAACAAGATAAAGAGGAAATTGAATGGGCTTTAAATGTAACAGGTACGCATGAATTTAAATATAGATCGATTAACGATTTAAGTGGTGGTCAAAGACAACGTGTTTGGATTGCGATGGCGCTCGCTCAAAAAACAGACATCATTTTCTTAGACGAACCAACTACTTATTTAGATATTTCACACCAATTAGAAATTTTAGAACTTGTACAGGAATTAAATAGAGAACAAGGTTGTACGATTATTATGGTCTTACATGATATTAACCAAGCAATCCGTTTCTCAGATCATTTAATTGCTATGAAGTCTGGTAAAATTGTTGCACAAGGTCAAACTGAAGAAGTTCTAACAAATGAAATATTGGAAGAAGTCTTCAATATTGATGCAGAGCTTTCTACAGATCCACGTACTGGAAAACCAATGCTTGTAACATATAATTTATTATGTAAGCACTATACAAAGTTATAAAAGGATGGCAACCCAATGACTCAGACTAAAACATTAAAAGCTAATCGCTATCCAATTATATTAACAGTTACAATCATTTTACTTGTAGCTGTTTTACTTCTGTCATTTTTATTTGGTGCAAAAACGACTTCGATTCAAATGGTTTATGATGCGATTTTTCATTATAATCCTAAAATAGAAGAACATAATATATTAAGAGAAATAAGAATTCCAAGAGAAATAGGTGCTGTTATTGTTGGTATGGCACTTGCTGTATCTGGTGCTGTCATGCAAGGCGTTACACGTAATGGCTTAGCTGACCCTGGTTTATTAGGTCTTAATGCTGGTGCGAGTATGATGCTTGCGTTAACTTTAGCCGTTATACCTAATGCAGGCTATTTCACATTAATGCTTGCAGGATTTGTAGGTGCAGCTATAGGTGGGATACTCGTTATGAGTGTAGGCTCATCTAAACGAGGTGGATTCAGCCCGATGAGGTTAGTACTTGCGGGTGCTGCAGTATCTGCGCTTTTAACAGCTGCAAGTGAAGGAATTGCTTTAATATTTAGATTAAATCAAACATTAACATTCTGGAGTGTTGGTGGTGTAAGTGGTACAACTTGGAAACAACTTATGATCTCTACACCAGTTGTAATTGTGATTTTAGTTATTCTTATTTTTATGAGTAGACAACTTACTATACTTAGTTTAGGTGATACACTTTCTAAAGGATTAGGCCAAAATAGTACATTTGTAAGATACACAAGTTTAATTGCTACAATGTTCTTAGCAGGTATAGCAGTTTCAATCGTTGGACAAATCGCATTTGTTGGCTTAATGGTGCCACATATTGTTCGATTTATGATTGGAACAGATTATAAGCGTGTAATACCTTTATCAGCAGTACTTGGTGGTTTTATTCTGTTATTTGCAGATATGATTGCAAGAATGTTAGGAGAAGCACCAATTGGAGCTGTTATCTCAATTATCGGTGTGCCGTTCTTCCTTTATCTTGTTAGAAGGGACGGTAAAATACTATGATACATCCTAAGGTTATTAAAAAACAACGCATTACATTTGTTATATTAGTTATCGCACTTATTGCTTCAATGGAATTTGCCATGACAACTGGTGAATTTAATATGTCCTTTACGCAATTTTTCAAGACGATATTTGGACAAGGTAATGAGCTAGATACAATGGTATTATTTGAATTTAGAATGCCTAGAATGCTCATCACAATACTTGCCGGTGCAAGTTTAGCATTGAGTGGTGCAATTCTTCAAAGTATTACGAAGAATCCTTTAGCAGAACCAGGTATTCTTGGTATTAATGCAGGAAGCGGATTTATGATTACGCTATTTCTTGTTGTTGGTACGATAAAAGCAGGAGATTTTGTATATGTATTACCACTTGTAAGTATGCTTGGTGGTTTAGCAACTGCAATGGTTATTTTCATATTCAGTCATAAACGTGGAGAAGGTATAAACCCTGTAAGAATGGTCTTAATAGGTGTAGGTTTATCTACTGCTCTGAGTGGAGCATCTATAACAATTATGTCTACGTTTGATCAAGATCAAATGGAATTTATCGCAAGATGGTTCGCAGGTAACATATGGGGAGATGAATGGCCATTCGTGTTCGCATTTATCCCATGGTTGGCGATTGTTATGCCATTCTTGTTCTATAAAGCAAATGTATTAAATGTATTAAGTACGAATGAACAAATTTCCGTTTCTTTCGGTATTAATAATAATAGAGAAAGAATTCTACTCGTATTCTTAGCTGTAGTATTATCTTCAGCTGCAGTTTCAGTAGCAGGCGGAATTGGTTTCGTTGGCTTAATGGGACCACATATCGCAAGAAGTATTGTTGGACCTAGACATCAATTATACTTACCAATTGCAGTGTTAAATGGTGCGATTTTACTTGTTGTAGCAGATACAATCGGTAAAATTGTATTAGAACCTAACGGACTTCCAGCAGGTATTATCGTTGCAATAGTTGGTGCGCCGTATTTCTTATACTTAATGCAAAAATCAACGCATATATAATCATGAACTCTCTTTCTATATTGAAAGAGAGTTTTTTCGTGCTTTTAATCACGACATATTCTAAGATTTATTAAAATTTTCCTAAAAAGTATACATAAAATATAAAATTTTGTTTTCAAAATCATTTTAGGGGTATAACAAGGAGTAGTAATAGAACTTTACATAGGAGGTGCAGTTGCCAGTGAGAAGATTAAAGAATTTTTTCCTAGGCTTATTCATAATAGTAGTTGTAGGCACTCTTCTTTTTATGTACTTGGATATTAGCCAAATTAAGAGCTATCAACAAGAATTATTAAAATATAATTGGTTTGAACCAACGTTGATTGCTTGTGCAGGCGTATTAATATTCTTTGGTATATTGATGTTCTTTGCAACATTTAAACCAACACATAAAAAGCCAGGTTTACATCGTGACTATGAGGATGGTCACATTTATATTACGAGAAATTCAGTTGAAAAATGTATTTATCGTACTATTCAAAAATACGATGAAGTACGTCAACCTAATGTTATTGCGAAACTGTATAATAAGAAAAATAAATCTTATGCAACAATCAAAGCTGATTTCTTTGTTGTTTCAGATACAGGTCAAATTCAAACATTAACAGATCGAATTAAATCAGATATCAAACAAAATGTTGAGCATTTCTCAGAAATACCTGTAAAAAATATCGAGATTAATGTCAGAGATCAAAAATCGAGTGACACAAGAGTTTTATAAGACTAAGGATAGGAGGTTCCGATTATGCCAAATGAAAATCAAGATCCAAATCAATTCATTAATTTTATTAAAGAATATAAATGGAGAATTATTGGTTTTATCGCAATGTTAATATTAGCAGTACTATTTTTAACTATTGGTTTTTGGAAAACAGTTTTAATCCTAGTCCTATGTTTAATAGGTGTAGGATTGGGGTATATTAAGGATTGTACACAGCAGTTCTTAAATTTCTTAAATAGAATAAGTTAGACTGCTTACAATATAAATAATGCAAACAAACAAATTATAAATTAAAGGGAGAGAATCTGTTATGGCAAACGTAGATAACAACAAAGCAAAAAGTAGTTACAATGAACAAACAGGGGTAAACGAACAAGAGCGTGAAGCTCAACAACAACAAGCTCAAGCTCAAGAGCAACAATTTTCAAATACATTATCATTTTCAGATGAAGTAGTAGAAAAAATTGCTGGAATTGCTGCAAGAGAAGTTAGAGGTATTTTAGATATGAAAGGCGGCTTTGCTTCTAGCTTAACTGACCGTTTCACATCTGGAAATAACGTAACTCAAGGGGTTTCTGTTGAAGTAGGAGAAAAACAAGCAGCTGTAGATTTAAAAGTAATTTTAGAATATGGCGAATCAGCTCCTAAAATCTTCAAAAAAGTTGCAGATTTAGTTAAAGAACAAGTTAAACATATGACTGGACTTGAAGTTGTTGAAGTAAATATGCACGTTGATGATGTAATGAGTAGAAAAGAATACGAACAAAAAAATTCATCATCAGATGAAGAAGGCCAATCAAAAAGCAATAAAGAATTACAATAATTTATAAAAAAGACGAGTGAGATATTATTGCACTAACCCCAAGATGTGGGAGTAAAATAAAAACACTTTCGTTGAATTCATATTAAAATGAATTTATACGGAGGTGTTTTTTCTATGAAAAGAGTGGCAAATTCAGTTGAAACAAAATATAAAGTAGTAGAAATGAAACTTAAAGGATATAGTACAAGAGAAATAATGGATGCTTTAAATATTAAAAATGA
>NZ_JAJNIR010000035.1:0-26572 GCF_022385935.1 Mammaliicoccus sp. J-M41
TCCTTGTTAAATTGTTTATATCTGAAATAGTTCATACAGAAGACTCCTTTTTGTTAAAATTATACTATAAATTCAACTTTGCAACAGAACCAATAAATTCATTCGATTTACCAACATATTTCTCCAATAATAAATTTCATAATCTTTAGCGAAATCGAAAACTGATCCTGTTCTTTCATAATCAAATGAAAGATTTTCTAATATTGATTTATTAAAAGGAATTTGAGCATACAAATATTTCATATTAGCAGATTCAATATGTTGTAACGGTTGATAATTTATTGTCATCAAAAAAACACTCCTTTAATATATTAATCTGTGCTTCAAAACCTCCAATTTACAAAGGATACTATACACATTATATTATATAGCGCAAAAGATAATTATATAACAATAAAAATCCAAAAAATTAATTTGGTTATTAATCTATTGAAGCAAAAAAATAGCAAAGCATCCTACTATTGTAGATTGCTTCGTTATTCGCTATTCCATAATGATTAAAACCTACCTCCCCCAAAGAAACTCCACTATCTCATTCGCGACTTGTTTGTTTTCGTGTAGTTCGCTGTGCTGGGCTGTTTTGCCTTCGTGTTTGGATTCTTTATAGCTTTTTGGGCTATTTCCTAGTAAATATTTCAATGACTTTGATGAGCTGTTGGATACGTGGCCGTCTGAGTTGGTGCCGTCTTGTAAGTCACCATATTTGTTTAATACTTCTATTTCTTGTCCTTTATAGATGTCTTTCAATTGTTGTAGGTCTGGATATGGTGGGTTCATGCGACTTGGTTTACCGCTTCTATCCACACTAATTTCATTTACTTGTTCATTCATATTTAATACACCATTAAACGTACCGGCAATGTTCACTTCTTTATTCAACTGAGGTAATGTTTCATCATCCCCGTATTTCAACATATATTTAGCGAATGATAAATTCCCCATTGAATGTCCGACAAAGTTAAATTTCTTAATACCGTATTCACTTTGTAATTTCGCTAGTACGTTTTTAAACCATTCTGCATTCAGATCCAGATCGCCTTGTTTATTATTTTCTAGTTCTATTTGTACAATAGGATTAGTCGCATCTTTTTTAAGTTTGCCTTTTAATTCAACTTCTCCATCTTCAGATACATATGCTGTGATGACTTCTTTTGTGACGCCTTTTTTCTTTGCTTGTTGAACCATATATTTCTCAGAGTTCGCACTTCCTGCATAACCATGGAGAAATAATGTCGGTATTTGACTATTTATATAAGTTGAGTCTGTTGGTTTAACTGTTGTTGAATGATGTTCGTTAGATGGTTTCGTCATAATCATAATTCCAACGATCATTAGAATAATGATACCCAACCCCAAAATCCATAACTTCTTCAATACGATAACCTCAATTCTGTGATTTTGATTTAAGTATAAAGTATGTTTACATAAATTTCCTTATGAAGCAATTCATTTTCTTATGTATTACTTATAACCCCCCCGCAAGGGTCAGTCTGAGGGTTGTCTGATATCACACTGCTCGACCTATAAAAATAAGCATATCACTTTCAAACTGAGGTTGTCAGTTCAGTGATATGCTTTATTTCGTTATACTTCTTTATAGCCTTTTTTAGATGTTGGGTTGATAATCGCAAATATTAATCTAAGTATTGCTACGATACAGATAACAACATATGCGACGCGTACGCCGTGTACTAATCCTTCTATTCCATATTTATGTGGGTTTAAGATTGCTGTGTTCATAACTGTTACTAATATCGCTGAACCCATTGCTGCGCCGACTTGTCTCATTGTATTATTCATTGATGTTCCATGTGGTACTAATTCACGTGATAAATTGTTTAACGCAGCTGTTGTTAATGGATTGAAGACCATCGCATTTGCAGCAAGTGAGATGGCAAAGAATATTGTGACATAAGCGAATGATGTGTTTGCATCGAGTTGTGTGAAAGCAAATGATGTAATCACGACAATTGAAACGCCTATGATGGATAATAACTTACCACCGTATTTATCAAATATTTTACCTGTGAAAGGTGAAAGTATACCTGTTATAATCCCACCTGGCATGAGTGCTAATCCTGACATCAATGGTGAATAACCGTGTAGATTCTGTAAGTAGAATGACAATACTGTTTGACTTCCTATAAATGAAACAAAAACGATACAAACGATAATCATATTGATCGTAAAGGATTTATAGGTGAAGACGCGAACGTTAAGAAACGGCTCATTCATACTTAATTGTTTCACGATAAACATTGTTAAGATGACAATACCTGCAATGATCATTGAATACACTAAAGGATGATGCCATCCTAAATTACCCGCTTCACTAAAGCCAAATAGCAATGCCGCAAAGCCTAATGTCGATAGTGTGACTGATAGTTTATTAAGCTTCGGTTTCGTAACATCTGTTACATTCTTAACGAACTTCATCGCAAATAATAAATCTACAATAGCTACAACTAATAGAATGTAGAATATTACTTTCCAACTGTATTGAGATACGACCCAACCTGATAATGTTGGACCGATTGCTGGTGCGAAACCGACGACTAATCCAAACATCCCCATTGCTTGTCCTCTTTTATCTACTAGATAAACAAGGATTAACACTGTTTGCATTAAAGGCATCATAATACCAGCACCCATAGCTTGAACTGCACGTCCTGCGAGTATAACGGTGAATTGATCCGTTATAACACAAATAATAGAACCTACTCTACTATAAAGAATGTTAAAGCTGCAAAGTATAACGTTCTAGTTGTAAATCGCTGTGTTAAATATGCCGTAATCGGAATCATAATACCGTTCACTAACATAAATATAGACGTCAGCCATTATACTGTACTACTCGTTAAATGCATTTCTTTCATAATACTTGGTAAGGCTGTAGTCATGAGTGTCTGGTTCAAAATGGCCACAAATGACCCTACCATCAAAATCATAATAAGCAAAGTCTTATCCCGGTGTTTCAACTCTTCCACGACGACATCTCCTCGAAATCTTTCTCTAATATCATCATGTTATACAAAGCCACACGAGAAAGTCAAAATGCATGCTTTAAGTATTAAAATGTTTAAATGTTATGACAAGTAATCTGAATTAAAATGAGTAAATATCCTTTTGTATAAGTTGCACTTTTATGGTAATATCATCATGGATAAATATTTAATAAATTAATAAATAAGAAGGTTAAAATATATTATGAAAGAAAATTTTTGGAGTGAATTGCCACGTCCATTTTTTATTTTGGCACCTATGGAAGACGTTACGGATATCGTCTTTCGTCACGTAGTCAGTGAAGCAGCGAGACCAGATGTCTTTTTCACTGAGTTTACAAATACGGAAAGTTTTTGTCACCCTGAAGGCATACACAGTGTTCGCGGACGCTTAACTTTCAGTGAAGATGAACAACCTATCGTCGCACACATATGGGGCGACAAGCCAGATCATTTCCGAGAAATGAGTATCGGAATGGCAGAAATGGGCTTTAAAGGTATTGATTTGAATATGGGCTGTCCTGTAGCAAATGTTGCAGGCAAAGGTAAAGGTTCTGGCTTAATACTAAGACCTGAACGTGCCGCTGAAATTATTCAAGCAGCAAAAGCTGGTGGTCTACCGGTAAGTGTTAAGACACGCCTTGGATATTATGACATAGAAGAATGGAGAGATTGGTTAAAGCATGTCTTCGAACAAGATATCGCAAACTTATCTATTCATCTTCGTACGCGTAAAGAAATGAGTAAAGTAGATGCACACTGGGAATTAATCGAAGCGATCAAGAATTTGCGTGACGAAATCGCACCAAATACATTGTTAACGATAAACGGTGATATTCCTGATAGACAGACAGGTCTTGAACTTGCTGAAAAATACGGCATCGATGGTGTTATGATTGGTAGAGGTATCTTCAATAATCCATTTGCATTTGAGAAAGAGCCTCGTGACCATACAAGTAAAGAACTATTAGACCTACTCAGATTACATCTCACATTATTCGACAAATACGCAACTAGTGAAACAAGACAATTCAAAAGCTTACGTAGATTCTTCAAAATTTACGTCCGCAGCATGAGAGGCGCTAGCGAATTAAGACATCAATTAATGAGTACAGAAACAACAGATGAAGTACGCGCATTACTAGATGAATTCGAAGCCCAAATGGAAGACGTCGTTGAATCTTAAAGTGAATCAATAAATCATCCCCTGTTAACGTTATCGTTAGCAGGGGATTTTTTGTTAGATAAAACAAAAAAGTGCCCATCATATGGACACTTTTTTCGTTATTACATTGTGCTTGTATCTATTACGAAACGATATTTAACGTCTGAAGATAAGACTCTTTCATATGCTTCGTCTATTTGATCTGCTGAAATTAGTTCGATTTGTGGTCTAATGTTATGTTCTGAACAGAAGTCTAACATTTCTTGTGTTTCTCTTATACCACCAATTGCTGAACCTGCAAATGATCTACGGTGACCAATTAAGTTTGATACGCGTAATGATACGGGTTCTGCTGGTACTCCTACGTTTACAAGTGTACCGTCTAATCTTAATAATTGAAGATAATCATCTATTGGTAAGTTAGCACTTACGGTATTAATGATTAAATCAAATGAGTTCGCAAGTTCTTCAAATGTTAACTCATCACTTGTTGCATAATAATGAGAAGCGCCTAATTTTAAGCCGTCTTCTTTTTTATTTAATGTACGTGATAATACTGTTACATCAGCGCCCATTGCATGTGCAATTTGAACAGCCATATGACCAAGTCCACCCATACCGATAACAGCTACATTTTTACCTTCATAAGCTTTCCAGTGATTTAAAGGTGAATACGTTGTAATACCTGCACAAAGTAAAGGTGCCGCTTCATCTAAAGGAATATTATCTGGAATACGTAGTACGAAATCTTCATGTACGACGATATGTGTTGAATAACCACCTTGAGTAGGTTCACCATATCTGTCAGTACCTGCATATGTACCAACCATTCCTTTTACGCAGTATTGTTCTTCGCCATTTTGACAATGTTCACATTCGCCGCATGAATCAACCATACAACCAACACCAACACGGTCATCTACTTGATATTTACTCACATCAGAACCAACTTCTTTAACAATACCCGCAATCTCATGACCCGGTACTAAAGGATAATTCACTGGTCCCCATTCTCCATGTGCAGTGTGAATATCTGAATGGCATATCCCTGCATATTTAATTTCTATCAAAATATCATGTTTATCTAAATCTCTTCTCGTAATTTCTGTCGCAAAAAAATTAGAATCCGGACTACTTACTGCTCTCGCTTTAGCATTTAGCATCATAAATTCCTCCGTTACTTACTGGATAGAATACAGTCATTCGTATTCTTCTTTGATAATATTAGACTCGTGTGTAAGCATCGTCAATTTATATGACTTACGCACTTTATTGCATATTATGCATCGTTTTGAATATTAAAAAATATTTTAAAACAAAAATGTTTGTTATATGTATAAACTTTATTTTTCAATATTTTGTAAGCAGTGACATATTTATGAAAATATCTATTGTTTTATTAATATCCGCGAGGTATAAATGTATTGGATAGATGTAATATGTAACACTTTAGGGGATGGAGATGAATTTTAATGCAAAGGAACACTTATCAAAGATTTTCATTAAGGAAGTTCAAAATCGGGACGGGATCTATTTTATTGGGAACTTTATTAGTCATGGGTATTCAACATGAAGCACAAGCGAGTGAAAATAGCGCAGTAGAAACAGACAATACAAACATCAATAGTGAAACTACACAACCAGAAACGACTAATGAAATGAGCGAGAACACAGACGTTACAACAAATGAAGCAAGTGAGACACCTGAATATAATAATGATGAAGCCACTTCTTATGCTGCAAAGCAATATCCTGATCAAGACACAAATTCTATTGCAGTAGAGAATGATGCTGATGCTAAAAAGGACACTGATAAAGATGGCGCTTTGACGTATTTCAAAGAGCAAAATGGTTATGTGCCTGAACAAACACAAACTGTTAAAAACGGCGTGAAAACAAGCGAGCATTGTACAGCTGATGAAGTGACAACTAAATATACAAATAAGGTTAATCTTAATGCTAAAAGTGTTATGGATACAAATTTAGATGATTATTCTAACAATGGATACCAAGAAAAAGTGAAAAATCCAAATAACCATCCAAATGCAACTGATGCTCATAATTATGGCCCAGGAAATTTAGAAGTTCAACATTGGCAAAGTGGTCCAAATGACGCAACAACAGCACAACATTGGAGAATTGTCTTTGCGACTGACTATGCAATTGATAATGCTGTTATGCGCGTGAAGTTACCTTATTATAATGTCACAACTTCAGATGCGTCTGATTGGTTAGTCAATAGATATTATCCTGCTGTTTCAAAGGATGGTAAGAGTTCTTATACAAATATCATTACACCTGAAAACATCACATTTGATGGTAATATCGCAATCATTAACTTAGGTAATGTAGTAGCAAATAGTGCTTACGGTATTGTATTTAATAAACAATTTGATACAACACAAGAATTTGAATTTAGTGTCGTACCGCTTACTACAAGTGTCAATGTTAGTGGAGAGTGGAACGAAGAAGATTTACGCCGACAATTAGAACTAAAAAAAGAATCTATGCGAGCACAAGGTATGTCTGAAGAAGAGATTAATAAAGCAGAATTAGACTATATCAAATCAAGTTTAACACCTAAACAAGTAGAATATATCAACGAAGTATGTGAAATTCCAGATAAGACGGATAATCCTAACAACCCAGATAATCCGAACAACCCGGACAATCCTAGCAACCCAGATAATCCGAGCAATCCTGATAATCCGAGCAACATGGATAAAACAGGCAATTCGAATCATGTTGTCCCAGTTAAATCAGACAACTCAGTTAACTCAAACAACATAGTGAAACTAAATAATCATAAACAAACGTACGCTACTAAAGATACATATAAATTACCAGATACAGGTGAATCTAAAGTAGAACATACTACATTATTTGGCACACTTATCGCTATGTTAGGATCAGCATTCCTATTATTTAGACGCAAACAAACATCAGAAGATAAAGAATAATTATAATAAAATACACGATTAAAGCTACACAAAATAACAGAGCATCTCTCAATAATTGAGGGATGCTCTGTTTGTATATTTTATCGATTATGTTTGAGTATAAACGCTCTTGGATTTCCGTATATTGATTCTCCTCCAGCAAATAAATGATTGTATTTGTTTACTTACTTTACCTATTTCATCTATTTTCTATTATCAACTTTATTGAATAGTGTATTACTTAAAAATGCTAATACTAATGCTAAGTACGTAGAGATAAAGATTTTACAAACTAAGCTAAACACAATCTCATTTGTATTTATATCTTTAGTTTCATGTGTTTTTGATAATTCAATGCCACTTCCTTGAGATAAATTATCTAGTCCATAAGATATTAAAATTGCAAAAGTATTTAATACATTCTCGGATCCGTTTATATTTAAAACTCCTTCATTGGCTTTTAAATTTAGATTTTTACTTTCATAAATCATGAAGCCATATCCTATATAAGTGAACATAATTACACATACAAATCCAATATTTAAATAACAACAAAGCAAATGCCATAACTTGAATTTACTACTCTTTTCACTGTAATAAAGCGATATAGATATATATAATGATAGAATTAGTATAGTCATAGTTATATAGAAAATTGGCAAACTTATGTTTTGATGTTCTAAATCTATAAGAAAAAATTTAATCGCTATTACAATCTCTATTAATGGAATATATAATTGCCCTATAATTACTTTTTCGAATCTCCCTTCTTTCTTTAAAAAGCCCAAAAAAGCTAAAGCAATAATAATCAAGATAATCTCTATTAAGATAAACCTAAGTAAATCATTTAATCTAAAGTTAATTAATATGAAAATTAAAAAGACAGAGATTATAAAATTGAATTTCTTCCAAGAATTTATTATGAAAAATTTTTCAAAAACTAGTTTTGCTAAAATTTTCAGGTTATTAATTCTAGTAAAATCTCTTAAGTTTATTTCTATTTTTAATAACCCAATCTTCTCTTTTAGTTGGGTATAGCGATATTGAAATTTATCTTTTAGTCTATATATATTTATAATAAGAACAAATATTAAAAATAAGATTATTAAAATGTTTAACAATATTTAACACTCCTCCTTCCATAACCTATTTGAGTTTATTTTATACATTTATTAAATTTCGTTATTCTTATATCTACTCTCTTTATTACTTATAAAAAATTCGGCATATTTATTAGCATATATTGATTTTTTTATTCTAATGTTTCATAAAAAACATCTATAAACTCTTTAAACTCCGATTTTATATTGCTAATCATTTCTTTTGAGCTGCTTATAATATCTATTACATCGTTACTAATATAGATTATATTTTGCTCATTATAGAATATGATATAAGGTTCAATCATACCTTTTTGGATGTATAAACAATAATTAATGATTTCATCATTTTTTAAGTTCTCTGTAGTTACCATTATATATTCTTCATTTGAAGCGTGTACTTCTTCTTTCCAGTTTGTAATATTGAAGAAACGACCAAATCGTGTTTTTTCTCTAAATTTAACAGGATATTTATACTCTGATAAAAACGAACACTTTGTTTTAATTTGATTGGTAAATAATTGATTAATAATATTGGAAAGTTGCTTCTTGTTTACGTGTTCTACATCAAAACGTACTCTATTTTCATTAGATGCTTGAAAAAAAGGTGTTTCACTTTCTAGATCAAAATTTATCTTCATTTCTTCGAGGTTAATAATCATTTTTAATCTCCTATTCACTTTCTATTAATGCAACAATATAAAATATTATTCCTATTATCTAATATTTCACATATGGATTCAATTACCATTAGACAATTTGAACACCCTCTTTCAATGCAGACATGACATCTGCAGTCTTGGAAAGAGGGCTTTTTTGTCAACATCCAAAAATAGAAATATTTTCTATTTTAATATACTGATATAGCTATAACATGCTATTTTAGTCATATTTTAGTCTTTATAAATATACTGATATAACAAATTGGGATTGAATTGATTTTGAACATAGGGTATGATAGCGGTATTGATATTTATAGTACATGTCATGTACTAATGGATAAGGAGTTAAGATTTTGAAGAAACCATTTGAAATTTTTATTGAAGATATTAAAAATATCAGACGTGTGCCGTTTGTGATTATATTATTATTAGGTCTTTCTATTTTGCCATCATTCTATGCGTGGTTTAATTTAAGTTCTACGTGGGATCCTTACAACAATACGCAAGGTATTAAAATTGCGGTCGTGAATGAAGATAAGGGTGCTAAGGTTGAAGGTAAGGATATTAACGTAGGTGACCAATTAGTTGAACAATTGAAGAAGAACGATAAGTTTGGATGGGAATTTGTGAATCGTAAGAAGGCTGACGATGGTGTTGAAAAAGGTGATTATTATGCCTCGATATATTTACATAAGACTTTTTCTGATGAAGTCACAAGTATCTATCATAAGAAACCTAAGAAAGCCGTTATTGATTACAAAGTAAACGAGAAATTAAATGCGATTGCACCTAAAATGACAAACGCTGGTGCATCATCCATTGTAGATTCTTTAAATAAAGAGTTTGGCGAGAATGCAACGAAAGCATTATTAAAAGAAGCAAACCAAGTTGGTTTAGATCTTGAAAATGAATTACCTACTTTAAGTAAAATTAAAAATGCTGTCTATACTGCTGAAGACAATCTTCCTAAAATAGAAGAGTTCAAAGAGAAAGTAATAGAAATTGATGAACACCAAGATGACATTACAAAGTATAAAGATGAATTCGAAGCGCTAGGAAATTACAAAGGCGACATTAATGAAGGCGTTAAGAAAATAAATGAAGTAAACAGTAAAATGGGTGATATTAACCAAGCAGCTCAATTAATTACGAAATTGAATGCTCAAATGCCTGAAATCGAAAGTGCATTAGCAAAAGCGAATAAAGTACAACAACAATTTCCTAAAATCAATAAAGGTGTGCCTCAAGGTATTGAAGCAACCGAAAAAGCATTAGCAGCTATCAATAAAGCAGAACAATATTTACCTGAATTAAATCGTAAATTAGATCAGTATGAAGCAGATGCTAAAAAAGCTCAGGAAAAAACTGAAAAAGCGAACGAAAAATTGAAATCAGAAGCTGAGAAAGACAAGAAAGATACTAAAGATAACGAAGCGAAACCTGAACAAAGTACAGAAGAACCTCAGCAGTCGTCAGAAGAAAACAAAGCAGACAATCAGACTGACCAAAATGCTGAAGAACAAGAAAGTGATAAAGAACAAGCAGACACTTCTAAAGAAGAAACAGAAGAAAAACCATCAACTGAAGAACAAGAGAAAGATAATAATATCGTAACAACGCAACAAGCTTATGAAGAAGAAAATGATAATAACGAAAATAATGACCAAGCTTCTAAAAACGTATTAACTGATCAAGAATTAAATGAAATGAAATCTGCACTGAGCGAATCTTTAACAGCACTCGCAGACTATAGTAACGAACAAGCAACTATGAACAAAAAAGATTTAGAAAGCATGCAAGCCATTAATCAAAGTATCTTAATGAGTCAAGACAGTAAACAACTTACAGACACTGTGAAAAACAATCAATCACGCTTACAACAAGGTGTCGCTTTTAATGATTCTATGATTGATATTTTAAAGGAACTTCAGAAATCTGAAGGTATTGATACTTCATCAGCCATTTCACAATTTGAATCAGCTAACAAAGATTTGCAAAGTGTTATAAATGGTCAAAGCAATCTGATTAATGCTTTAAATAACGGTAAATCTGGTAAAGAAGAAGTCTTAGCATTAGATAAATTAATAGATTCTAATCTCGTATCTTTAGACAATTTATTAAAATATACGAGCAGTGATTTTAAGACGACTTTAATGGAAGGCGTTAATCAAATCGATCAAGCGTTAACTAAAGGTATCGATGATATCTCGAAGATTAGAAGTTCTATGAACATGATAGATAATGTAATTCAAACTGGGAAAAGTTCCTTACAAAATGGTCATGATTTATTAGTCAGCATTAACAATGAATTACCAGAACTTGAAAGAAAGTTTAATAACATTAATGAAGTAGCTCAAACAAACTTCCCTAAATTTAAAGAGCAAGTTGGTAAAGGTGCTTATTACGTTGAAAATGAACTACCAAATGTTCAATCAGAAGTTAAAAAGCTCGCACAGTTCTCAAATAATGATTTACCAACAATGATTGATAAATACGATCGTGCTGTTCAATTAATAGACGATAACTTACCAGAAGCTCAAAAAGAAATTCATGACTTAGCAGAATTTGCGCGAAATGATTTACCAAGTATTGAAGAAGATATTAAGAAAGCAGCGAAGAAAGTTAGAGAAATAGATAAAGATGATACAGTTCACGAGCTGATTAAATTATTGAAAAATGATTTAAAGAAACAAGCTGATATTATCGCACACCCAATAGAATTAAAAGAAGAATCGTTATTTAGTGTGCCAAACTATGGAACAGCAAGTACACCATTCTATACATCTTTAGCCATTTGGGTAGGCGCTTTACTATTATCTAACTTATTAACAACAGATATTAAAAATCAAGAAATTAAACAGAAATATTCATTGCGAGAAACATTCGTTGGAAAGAGCTTTATATTCATCATAATAGGTGTCATACAGTCGATTATCGTGTCACTAGGAGATATGTTTATTTTAGGCGCAGCTATTGATAATAGATTATTATTTATACTATTATCCGTACTCGTTTCAATCGTATTTATAAGCATTGTCTATACATTAGTGTCCCTATTCGGCAACGTAGGTAAAGCATTAGCAATTGTCATTATGGTACTACAAATAGCAGGCGGAGGCGGAACATTCCCAATACAAGTCACACCAAAATTCTTCCAAGCCATACATCCATATTTGCCGTTTACTTATGCCGTAGATGCTTTAAGAGAAGCGGTTGGAGGCGTCGTACCAGAAATACTCATATACAATCTCATTTGTCTTGTATTATTCGGCGTTGTCATATTCACAATAGGATTTATCGTTAAACCAATCCTCGACCCATGGAAAAAGAAAACAATCAAACGCGCCGAAGACAGTTACTTAATGGAATAATCAAATCATATAAAAAATAACCGGTCGATTCGTAGCAGTGAGCTACAGGATCGGCCGGTTTTTTGGTTGGTTGTAGAGCGAATGATGCCACTCCACTTAACAGATAGTCAGACTGCATTTTTCTCATTCTCCAATACTATAGATCCACGGAATAAATAATATAGACAATCATCTATATAGATGTTAATCTATATAGCGAAAGGGAGGTATGGTTATGTCTTATCAAGAACTATCTACTATATTAAAAGTTTTATCTGATCCAAGCAGGTTAGAAATAATAGATTTACTTTCATGTGGTGAACTATGTGCTTGTGACTTACTTGAACATTTTCAATTTTCACAACCTACCCTAAGTCATCATATGAAGTCATTAGTCGATAAGCAATTAGTTCTTTCACGAAAAGAAGGTAATAAACATATGTATCGACTTAATCATGAAATTTTAGATGATGTTAATCACAATTTAAATCTTATTAATACATCTAATGAACGATGTGTATGTAAAAGTATGAAACAAGGTGAGTGTTGATGACAATATTAGCAATTGTGATTTTTCTTTTAACTTTACTCTTTGTGATATGGCAACCGAAAGGTTTAGATATTGGTATTACAGCTTTAATTGGAGCTGTCGTTGCGATTATTACAGGGGTCGTAAGTTTTTCAGATGTAATAGAAGTAACAGGGATTGTTTGGAATGCTACTTTAACCTTTGTAGCTGTTATTCTTATTTCATTAATATTAGATGAAATTGGATTTTTTGAATGGTCCGCGATACATATGGTCAAAGCGTCAAACGGTAACGGCTTAAAAATGTTTGTTTTTATTATGTTATTAGGGTCAGTTGTAGCAGCATTTTTTGCAAATGATGGGGCTGCTTTAATCTTAACGCCTATTGTATTAGCGATGGTAAGGAATCTAGGATTTAATAAAAAAGTGATTTTTCCTTTTATAATTGCCAGTGGTTTCATCGCTGATACGACATCACTACCTTTAATTGTAAGTAACTTAGTGAATATTGTTTCTGCAGATTACTTTAATATTGGATTTATTGAATATTTTAGTCGAATGATTATACCTAATATATTCTCTCTAATTGCCAGTATTCTCGTCTTATGGGTATATTTCAGAACATCCATACCTAAAACGTTCGATACAGAAAACCTATCAGATCCTAAAAGTGCAATTAAAGATCCTAAATTATTTAAGATTTCTTGGGTAGTATTAGCCGTACTACTCGTTGGATATCTTGTTAGTGAGTTTATCCAAATTCCTGTATCAATTATTGCTGGTATTATCGCTTTTATCTTTGTTCTGTTAGCTCATAAATCTAAAGCAGTTCATACAAAACAAGTCATTAAAGGCGCGCCGTGGAATATCGTTTTGTTCTCCATTGGTATGTACTTAGTTGTATTTGGATTGAAAAATGTAGGAATCACAACTATTTTAGCTGATGTATTATCCAATATTTCAAGTCTTGGATTATTCAGTAGTGTTATGGGCATGGGCTTTATATCAGCATTTTTATCTTCCATTATGAATAATATGCCTACTGTATTAATAGATGCAATCGCAATTGGCCAATCTAGTGCTACAGGTATATTAAAAGAAGGTATGATTTATGCGAATGTTATAGGTTCTGATTTAGGCCCTAAAATTACGCCAATTGGTTCGTTAGCTACATTATTGTGGCTTCATGTTTTAACACAAAAAGGAGTAAAAATTTCTTGGGGAACATACTTTAAAACTGGAATTATCATTACTATTCCAGTCCTATTTGTAACACTCTTAGGTTTATACCTTACACTAATTATATTTTAAGAAAAGAGGCTTTAATTATGGATAAGAAAACAATTTATTTTATATGTACAGGAAACTCTTGTCGTAGCCAAATGGCTGAAGGTTGGGGAAAGGAAATATTGGGTGAAGATTGGAATGTCTATTCTGCTGGTATTGAAACGCATGGTGTTAATCCTAAAGCAATAGAAGCTATGAAAGAAGTAGATATTGATATATCAAACCATACGTCAGACTTGATTGATAATGATATTTTAAAACAATCAGATTTGGTCGTAACGTTATGTAGTGATGCAGACGATAATTGTCCTATTTTACCACCAAACGTTAAAAAAGAGCATTGGGGTTTTGAGGATCCAGCAGGTAAAGAATGGTCAGAATTCCAACGTGTTAGAGATGAAATTGGCAAAAAAATTAAAGAATTTAATAGCTAAGTAAAAAATTAATCAACTAAATACAAGGAGTTTTTTATGTATAAATATATAAATATATTTTTTGTTGCATTAAAACTTGGATTACTATCATTTGGAGGACCAACTGCCCACTTAGGTTATTTTTATGATGAGTATGTTAAGAAAAGAAAATGGCTTGATGAAAAAGAATACTCAGATTTAGTAGCGCTATGCCAGTTTTTACCTGGACCTGCAAGCAGCCAAGTTGGTATTGGTATAGGAACTATTAGAGGAGGAATTCTGGGAGGAATTATTTCTTTTATTGGTTTTACACTTCCTTCTGTGATTATACTTATGGTTTTTTCAGCATTAATTATTAACAATGATTCTAGTTTAACTTGGATGCAAGGATTAAAACTAGTAGCTGTTGCCATTGTTGCCCAAGCCGTAATAGGTATGGGGAAAAAATTAACTAATACTAAAAGTACCATTACATTGGCATTATTTGTTCTTATATTATCTCTAACAATCGATAATCTTTATATTCAAGTAATCGCATTATCTATTACTGGTATATATGGCCTTATCTTTTTAAAAGAAACCTCTACAGATAAAAATTATTTAAGAGTGAAGACATTTAAATTACCTAAAATGTTAGGTTTTATTTCAATTTCATTATTTTTTTTACTATTAACTGTATTGCCTATAGTTAGTTCTATGACGAATAATTTATGGCTTAGAATGTTCGATAGTTTTTATAGATCTGGTTCTTTAGTGTTTGGAGGTGGTCATGTCGTATTACCTTTATTAGAAAATGAGTTTGTACCACAAGGTTTAATATCACCTGATAGCTTCATAACGGGTTATGCTGCTGCTCAAGCTGTACCTGGACCATTATTTACGTTCGCTTCATATATTGGCATGTCTATAGAAGGTATTGGAGGAGGAATTTTGGCTACTGTCGCTATATTCCTACCAGCATTTCTATTATTATTTGGAGTGTTACCATTTTGGGATAATATTAAATCTAACACTTATGCTGAAGGTTTTTTAAAAGGTATAAGCGCGGGTGTAGTAGGTATTCTTATCGCTGCATTTTATAATCCGATTTGGGCTTCAACTATTAAATCAGAATTAGATTTTGTTCTAGCTAGCTCATTATTCGTATTCCTGGTTTATTATAAATTACCTTCCTGGTCTATTGTGCTAATAGGCATTATAATAGGTATAATGTTTTACTAATCTTTCTCGTTCATAATCAAAGAATAAATTTTATAAGTATAGTTATTAAAGTAACCATTATAAATTAAAATAATTGATTTCGTGTAATTATAGTAGCTTATCTCAATGTAAAAGATAGTAAAAACCATTAATTATGTAGTGAGCCCAAAAAGTAAAACTTATTGGGCTCACTACATTTCCACTAGAAAGGGGTTTATATTAATTTTATAAATCTATTGCTATTATGACTAATTAGGAATCATATCTATATTTCTTTTAAACTTCTATTTATTCTAAATAATCTTGGTGGTATTATAATATCTGATTGTCTTACAATAACAATTTGATAGGATTACTCACTTTTCCACATCTTTAAATTATTTTAATGATTCTGGGAAATCTTGATAGCCTTCTCTAATATTCACGACATTTTCATAGCCTTTGTTTTCTAATATACCCACTGCTATTGAACTTCTAACACCTGACTGACAATGTACATATATTTTATCTTCTTTATTAAATGGAATATTTTCATTTAATAATTTACCATGCGGAATATTGACTGCTTGATCTAAGTGCCCATTATTCCACTCTTCATCATTACGTACGTCAAGTATATATTCTTCTTTACCAGTCATATCAACGCTATGGATGGATTGGGTTAAAATTTCTGATTTTGGTAAACGATAACCTGCTACATTATCAAAGCCAATTAATTGTAAAGTATGTGTTGCTTGCTCAACGGTAGATTTATCACCAATTAAATCTATACTGTTTTCATAGTCTAAATACCAACCGATTTGGTTAATGAAGTTTTTGTTGTAAGGAATATTGATTGTACCTTCAGTATGACCGCCATGAAAGGCTTCTTTACTACGAAGATCAAAGGCTATTCTTACATTATCTAAACTAGGAAAAACGTTGTATGGTTGATACATGTTCATACCAAACTGATTAATTTTTTTCATCTGTGCAAAGTGATGGGGTGGCGCTGGTTGATTTGATGTTAACGTTTCAACAAATTTAGATTCATCTGTCACATTAAATGCCCAGTTATTTATTTTTTCGTAACCTAGCGTAGACATTGGTATAGCACCTAATGCTTTACCACATGGGCTGCCAGCACCGTGTCCAGGCCATATTTGAATATAATCTGGTAAATCTTTAACACCTTCTATAGAATGATACATCTGTTTTGCACCAATCTCTGTAGTACCTTCCATTTGTACTGATTTTTCTAGTAAATCAGGTCTACCGATATCACCAACAAAAATAAAGTCACCACTAAATAAACCCATTGGAACACTTGAGCCGCCACCTTCATCTGTGAGTAAGAAACTAATACTCTCTGGGGTATGACCAGGTGTATGCAAGACTTCTAATTTAATATTACCTACTTGAATAATATCTTGATTTTTAACAAAATTTGTATGTTCCGGCATATTTTTATAACTTAATTGATCATCACCTTCGCCAGATACATATATATTGGCGTTTAAACGTTCTGCCACGTCCCGAATTCCAGAAACAAAATCAGCGTGAATATGTGTTTCTGCAGCTTGTGTAATTTTAAAACCTTCGCTATCTGCAACTTCCATATATTTTGTTAAATCACGAACAGGATCAATTACTATTGCCTCTCCTGTACGTTGACAGCCAACTAAATAAGATGCTTGAGATAAATGATTATTGTAAAATTGTTTGAAAAACATGATAAAACTCCTTTTTTAATAGATTTAATTAGATGAATAAATTATGATTCGCATTTTCTGTATCACCAATATAAGTACCTACTCCACCGTACTCAACTTCGACTCTGAGCTCTTCTTTCTGAATTCCCATAACATCCATGCTCATCGTGCAAGCGATTAATTTGATATCTTGTTCGATAGCTTGATTGATAAGCGATGGTAATGAATCAACATTTTTCTTCTTCATTACATAGCGCATCATGATATTACCTAAACCAAACATATTCATTTTAGAAAGCGGCATGCGTAAAGGTGTTTTCGGCAACATCCAATCAAACATTTTTGCAATGCCTTTCTTTTTAACGTTAACTGTTTGCTCTTTTTTTAACGCGTTAAGTCCCCAAAAAGTAAAGAAGATAGTTACATCTCTTCCTGCAGCTCTAGCGCCATTTGCAATAATCATTGCTGCCACTGCTTTGTCTAACTCTCCACTAAATAGTACAATTGTCGTACCTTTAGTAGTATGATTCACTTGTAAGTCTTTTGGTTTTTCTTTTTGAATGATAGCATTAATTCCATTATTACTTTCATCAAGTTTAACTAACGTATGTCCTGTTTGTTTCACCCAGCTTTTAATATCGCTAAGGAATCCAGTATCTGTTACTGTAACTTCAATTTGCTCCCCTACTTCAATGTTTTTCATTTCTTTACTGATATTTACAATTGGGCCTGGACATTGAAGACCACTATAGTTAAATTGTTTACGCTCTGCTTTAATTTCTACATTTGTATTTTCTTCTTGTGCATCGTGATTATTATTTTGTTCTTCATAAGCATTATAGCCACCGTTTAAATTTACAGCATCATAGCCTTGTTTAGCTAAATATTCACTTGCTTTGGTGCTTCTATTACCACTTTTACAGTGAATATAATAGGTTTTGTTTTTATCTTTATTGAACGATTCAATCTTATCTACAGGATGTAATGTCGCACCATTTATGTGTGCTAGCTCATATTCTTCTTCTGTTCTTACGTCAATCAGTTGACCTTGTGCACCTAATTTTTCTAATTCTTGTTTACAGCATGTCAAATACCCAGTGGGGTATTTGACATTTTTGGTTCTATCTATTATTATGACTTTATTCAATTAAAAATGGAGGGAATAACTATGCATTATGATAAAAAAATGATTAATCGTATTAATAGAATACAAGGTCAACTCAATGGAGTTATTAAAATGATGGAAGAAGAAAAAGATTGTAAAGATGTCATTACTCAAATCAGTGCATCAAAAAGTTCAATCCAACGTTTGATGGGGATTATCATTAGTGAAAATTTAATAGAATGTGTAAAGGCAGCAGAGGATAATGGTGAAAATTCTGAAGAATTGATTAATGAAGCCGTTAACTTATTGGTAAAAAGTAAATAATGGATATTTCAACTGTTATTATGATGTTACTTATAGGTGTATTCGGAGGCTTTATTTCGGGTCTAGTAGGTATCGGTGGTGCTATCATTATTTATCCAGCTATTTTATTATTACCGCCACTATTTGGTGTTCCTGCATACAGTGCATACATCGCTT
The DNA here is from genome assembly GCF_022385935.1 of Mammaliicoccus sp. J-M41. Classification (NCBI taxonomy): domain Bacteria; kingdom Bacillati; phylum Bacillota; class Bacilli; order Caryophanales; family Staphylococcaceae; genus Mammaliicoccus; species Mammaliicoccus sp. J-M41. The sequence continues at coordinate 18,923 of NZ_JAJNIR010000035.1, forward strand.
CAGGACTTACTTCCAGTCAAGTCTTTTTCAGTACTTTAAGTGGGTCATTAAAAGCGCGAAAAAAAACAGAATTCTCCCCACCATTAGTTATTTATATGAGTGGAGGTATGATTACAGGGAGCGTGTTAGGCGCACTCCTAGCAAATTTATTTAATGCTGAATTTGTAAATGCAATATATATTATCATTGCTTTAATCGCATTAATTTTAATGTTTATTAACCTAAAACCGAATTTAAATCAGTCTTCCTTTAACAAACCATTATTAGTTATGGTTGGTCTTTTCGTTGGTATCATTTCAGGTATAGTTGGCGCAGGCGGCGCTTTTATTATTATTCCTATATTGCTAGTTTTATTCAAATTACCAATGAATACGGTAGTTGCTAATAGTATAGTAATTGCTTTTATATCTTCAATTGGCGCCTTTATCATTAAACTTATACAAGGTTACATTCCTTTAGAAGATGCGTTATTTTTAATAATAGGGAGTATTATTTTCGCTCCGTTAGGTTTAAAATTAGGTAAAAAGGTCCCTAGTTTTGTACAAAAGTGGATCATCAGTATTTTAATCATTGTTGCAATTATTCAACTTATCTTTTAATCAATGAAATTTGTCAGGCAACTCCTGATATTTATAATTATACACACCAAAAATTAGGTATTAGTATCACAAAATAGCATTCAATAACTATGGGTATCGTAAAGGGATTAGAAAAGAGAAACATAAAATCAATAATAAAGAATTCGATTATTCAAAAGACCTTTGTGACATTGTATCAAAAAAACAAAAAGCCTATCATTATCTATTTAAATCTTAGTGATAAAGTACAAGAATTAAATCGCTTTACAAGTGTCTTGTTTATTATTTAACCTAAACTGAAAATCCACCCAATTAAACTTTAAATTGGGTGGATTTTCAGGATTATTTATTATATGGCTCTGCTTATCGGGTAGTGATGCGGTTTTTAAATATCAATATTCAGATTTTCTCTCAATATAATTTCTAACATAAAATCAAAACTATATATTTTTAGTTAAATAATCAAAATTATATATTATTTCATCAAGTTCTTTCGACTTATTAATTACTTTATAATGTTTGTTATTCTTAAACATATCATCTATTTTAATTAAGTAATAGTTAGTCATTTTTCTATATTCTGGTTTCACAATTATATATCCATTTTTTTCATTTAATATAATATCTTTCTAATTCATGTTCACTAATGCGAGTTATGACACTATCAACAGGGATTTTCAATACAAAAACTGCTCTTAAAACATACCAAATCAATATTATAGTATTAAAAATCATTAAAATCCTATTAAGTAAAATCGATCCATCACTTAAATATACATACGTACCATTATTAATGAGAACTAGAGCAAGAAAGTAATAAATCCAATACTTAGTTAATATTAATAAAAAAATGCTAGTTAATCTGTTAATTGCAGATATGTAATTAATTGAATTTTTAGTCCCATCAATATATTCTGCATCCGGTGGGACAAATCTATTCATATTAAGATTATCAAAAATTATTGATATGATAATAATTAAAAAGAAAATTATTAATGAGCATAATATTAAATGATTATATATTAGAGAAAATGTTTGTAAGATTTTAATTTTTAAATCTTCATCTAAAAAACTTATTAATCTATCAATTGGAATATTTAAATACCATACAATAAGTAAAATACCAAATATCACATAATGTAATGGTATTGAATACCTTTCTTCAATATCCTTTTTAAATTATTAAATACAAAGATTGGTTTTACAATACGAGAATCTTTATATTTAAAATCATGTTCTCAATGACTCCAAAATTTTTGCAATTTGAAATTTTATTTTTAAAACCTTCAAAAATCCTTCACTTATGATAACTTTCTGCGTATCGGTTAATGATGCGGTTTTTTATATTGTTTTATCGTCAATCTTAAACATGTAAAATAACTTTTGAATTAAATGCAGTATAAATTAATTTAGGGAGCGAGACTACGATTCAAAATGAATTTTATCCCACTTCTCATACATGCTTAGTATCTCATTTTATTCACTAATGATTTGTCCTTTGATGACATAATCCTTTTGGTTAACAAAAAATCTCACATCTTTATCTTCAATTTTATAGATATATTCTTTACCTCAGGCTGATGTAGATGTATACTTTGCTTCAACGTAATGATTCAAAAATTCTTTTTTGCTCACTGACTTACGGTCTAATAAGAAGAAAACACCATTCGCTTTATGTTTAGAAACCCCGTAATATGTTGGATCGTATAAGTCTTTATTATTTTTAGTAATCTTGTAATTATTAATCTTGAAGTTAACAGCTTTTAGAGATGTTTTAAATTTCTTATCTAGAATAAAGTTACTTTGATGTGCTGTCTAACCTCTATAATTAAAAGAAGGTTTCACAGATTCTTGTGCATGTGCTTGAGTGACATTAAATAATTCGGGCGTTACAGAAAAGCTCAAAACTAAACTACTATCTAAAATAAATTTAGAAACTTTTTTCATAAAAACCCTCCTCATATTTGTCTTACAGGCCACATTATTACATTAATATTACAATGCCACAAAATAATTATATAAAAATATAAATTTTTTACTTCTTTTTACATTCATACACGCAATTTAACTTTTGATTTTCTTAGTTTAGAGACTTATCACTATAGACAAATTACAAAGTAAATGTTTGATATAATCATAATTAAATAAAGAGCGCATATACATTGCCATGCCCCATGTTGAGAATCATTTGATATACATTGATTTTAAGTGTAAATATAAAAAAATCGCTTGGAACAAAACGTAATGTTCCAGGCGTTGCTATGATAAGTCTTATAATAGTTTCGCGAGTGCGAACATGACAAATTGTAATTGCTCATCCACTTAGCAAGGTTGAATATTGCTTTTTGTATCATTCATTCTACCTCTCATGTAAGGATCTATAGATAAATAAATGGAGTCTACTTGAACTTCACCTACTTAAGGTTCTCGTGCTTCTATTGTTTCAAATCTAAATACAACGGTCTTGAGGGATACCTTATGGTAGTTTTGCAAGTACAACTTGTTGATTATTCATTTATTATTCCTCCAGATATTTAGTCGTTGCGTCTGGTAATGACAAATCACCATTGATGATTTGGAATTCGTGACCTTGTAATGCTTCATCAGTTAATACAGAAACAAGCACTTCTGCTACATCTTCTCTTGTAATAGACGGATTTTGTACATTTTCAAATTGCGCACTCATATTGAATTGTTGCGTTTCATGTTCGTTTGTTAAAGCGCCTAGATGCACAATGGTATATTTTAAATTTGCATGTCTTAAGTAGTCATCCGCATAATGTTTAGCAATGGTATATGGTTTCAAGTCGCCTGACGCATCAAAAGCTTCTCGACGTGAGTCGTACGTTGATACCATAACAAAGTGTTGACGACCGACGTGTTCACTTGCTTTAATTGCTTTCACTGCACCGTCTAAATCTACTATGATTGTTTGATCGTCACCTGTCCTTCCACCAGAACCGACGGAAAAAAGGATTTGATCATACGGTTTAAATAATTCTATTAATTCATCAATAGATTGTTTTGCAACATCAATGTAAGTTGCATCAATACCATCTGCTTTTAAAACTTCAACTTGTTCTTCTTTTCTAACACCGGCAGTAAAGTCAACGTTTCGTGCTTTGAGTTTGCGTACGAGATGTTGACCAACGCCACCATGAGCGCCAATTATTAATGATTTCATGTGTATCGCTCCTTTTTAAAATTATTGATTAGCTAAGATTTTTAAAGCATGTTCAGCAACTGCATGTCCTGATTGAGGATTTTGACCAGTGACAATGCGACCATCTACGACTGCGAAATTACTCCAGTCATCCTCTTTTTTAAAATGTGCACCGTTACTAATAAATTCGTCTTCTAATAAATATGGCTTGTATTCAGTTGTACCATTTGCTTGTTCTTCACTATTTGTAAAACCAGTCACGTCTTTATGACGAACGAGGTAATCGCCATTTTCTTTAATGTCGAGTAGACCAGCCGCACCATGACATACAGAAGAGAGAACGCCTTGGTTATTGTAAATACTTAACGCAATGTCGTTAAGTTCTTTGTTATTTCTAAAATCCCAAATCGCACCATGTCCACCTGCAAAGTAAATGGCTTGATAGTCGCTAGGATTAACCTCTTTTGGAGATAATGTTTGTCCAAATTTATTCATATAATCATGATCCGTGTAGTATTCCCAGTCCTCATCTCCCATCATTTCAGGGTTAAGACTGATAGGATCAAGAGGCACATATCCACCGTTCGGACTTACGAAATCAACATCATAACCTGCGTCATAGAAATCTTTCGCAAAGTGTGTAACCTCTGAGAACCACGCACCCGTAGGTCTGTCTAAATTATCGTATTTCGCAATGTTTGTTACAACAATTAAAGCCTTTTTCATTGTCTTTCCTCCTCATTCATGTTTGTATAGATTACAATATCAGTTAAACCTTGGTTTAAGAGAAAGGATATGCTTATATGAAACAATATTACATTGAATATGTCTCAGATTATTGCAATATACCTAAAAGCAAACTGCGTTATTACGAGAAAAAGAATATCTTGAAACACATCGACAGAGATAGCAATAACAAGCGTTTATACACAGACGACGATATCGAAATGATTAAATTTATCCAGTGCCTAAGCAATTTGAATATGCCATTAAAAGAAATACGAAAAAACACAGACATGCTTTATCAAAACAAAATAGATGTCTCAAGCGTTTTACGCGCACACCTAGAATTCTTGAATGAACAACGGAATTTGGTCAGTAAACATATCGACTTAATTGAACAAAAATTACAAACTGCCATGACCGAGTGACGAGGGAAAGGTATATGTGAATTAAAATAACGATGCTAACAAGTCATAGACTATACACAAATCTAATCCTATTATATGTAAATCATGCTCCACTATTAAGTGAATGTACAGAAAATAGAAATTATATCAGAGAAATTCGAAGATATGTTTGGCAAGATGATTTTGATATAATAGAAGATTTAAGGCTTATAGATTCAATTAAAAAACATATAAACTAAGGGGGCAAACAGTAAAAACACGATTTGGTGATGCAAAAGAACAGCATAGTAAGAGATGGGCAAGATATAAAGGTAGTAAAAAAGTTCCATAGACACCACCGCTTATTTGCGCTGCCATAAATCATAAAAAGTTGGCAATGTATCTCGTTAAAGAGCCACAAATAGCTATGATAAAACGTAATTTAATCATGATTTTAGTGAAAATTATTAGTTTATACTAAAAACAAACTGAACTTATAAATTTAAGTTCAGTTTGTCCATAGTCTGAAATGAGGCATATGTCTCTTTTTTTATACTTTATAAACATTTTTTCTAAACACTTCTTGATATTGAACATACCCTGATAAATAGTGTTCAATATCATCAATTCTTACTCTATAGCCATGATGTTTAATGAAGAATGAATTCACAATGCGTGCTGGATTTTTGAAATACATAGCAATTTCAGGATAAAAGTAGCCTGTTCTTTCATAATCAGCTCTTAAATGTATAGTATTAATAAATTTTTCTTCATCTAAATAAGTTTCAACAAGTTCAACATAGCCTGTCTTTTTAGCTTTTTCTACTAAGTGATACGTCGCCATTAACATTTCTAAAAATGTTGGGAATGTCGTTTCCCTTTGTTGCATATAATCTAAATAACTCGATACGTTCTGAATGCCAAATTTATAATATTTCTCTTGTGGATCAATTTGTACTAATTCATTTGTACAATATCCTAACCAGTGATCATGATACTTCCAATATTTTTTCTCTATAAACATTTCAAATAACATTTTGATTGTATTCAACCATTCTTCATTATGATCAATTTGATAAAGTCTTAATAATGCTAAAGCAGCTTCACCATCATAATATACAATTCTGAATTGTTCTTTTATCGTTAAATCAGGATAATTTAATACGTGAATCGTTTGTTGTTGATCATCAATCATCGTCAATATCCCTTTTGCAACTTTCTGTGCAGCTTCTAAATATTGATTTTTCTCAGGTACATGCTTTAAATATTCACAAATCGCGAAGATAAATGCAGCATTTTGACCTAATTTTATTTCATTCATACCTTCTGTATCATCAAATATATATCCTGCGCCATCAACTTCATATAAATAATGCTTGATTAAATAATCAATCGCCTTTTCTACAATTGTGACATCTTCATTTAAATAACTCAGACCTTCTATTAATGCATATGTTGAAGATGAATGACGTAAATTATTATAAAATCCTATTTCTTTATCGAAATGTGGAAAATAACCATAAATATACTTTCCGTTATCTTGAATTTGATTTTTCAAAAAGTGAGTACTTGTCTCAATTAGTCGATCGATTTCTTCATTAATATTATCAATTTTTCTTAGACCTTTACGATATCCCTTTTCTTCTAATTCAATAAGTTGATCTTTTTCAATAAAATAGCTTTTCGTGTAGAACTTATAAACATCTTCATTTTCATAATTACGATGTGTGAAATATTTTCTTATTCTTTTGTATTTTTTAATATAGTTGTTAATATTCTTCTCAGACATGAAAAGCTCTTTACTATTAGGTTCTGGTCTTATAAATGCATTGGTATTAATTTCTTCAGGTAAGAATGCTAACTCCCAATTATTATCTAATGAAAAGCCATATTCTACATAATTTCTACGAGTATGAGTTAAATCATGCTTTAATTGTTCATATTTAATTTTTTCAATTGATGTAACGAAATCTATTTTGATCCATTCAGCATTTTTACCAGTATTTTTTCGAAATGATTCGATATATTTTTTAATATTTCGTTCAGCATTATTAGCTTTAAACATTTTTACTATAGCCTTTTGGGAAGGATGACCAACACTAACAAATATTTTTTCTACATCAGAATTACTATTGAATAAATTCTTTAGTTGATTAGATATCTCCATACATTACATACCTTTCTGTATTAACTTTTATAAAAATAAGCCTAAATCTGTTTTATTAATGAAAATTATGAAACTACCCTAAAAATCATAGAGGCTGGGACAAAAAATTTGCCCCAGCCATAAAATTTCATTTATATAATTCTAGTTATTTTCTTTGTTGTCTTTTTTGCGACGACCAAGTAAGAATAATGATCCAATTCCAGCAAATAAACCGCCGAATAAAGCACCGTTATTTATTGGTTGTTCACCAGTGTCTGGTAATTTCTTATCATTATTTGATTTATCATGATCATCTGTAGTTGCAGCTTTTGCAATGCCGTTTCCACCATTGTTGTTTGAATCAGTTGAACCCATTCCCATATCTGAATCAGAGTCTGCATCTGAATCTGAGTCTGCGTCTGAATCACTGTCTGCATCTGAATCTGAGTCTGCATCTGAGTCAGAATCCGCATCTGAGTCAGAGTCTGAGTCAGAATCTGCATCTGAGTCTGCGTCTGAATCAGAGTCTGCGTCTGAATCAGAGTCTGCATCTGAGTCAGAATCCGCATCTGAATCTGAGTCTGCGTCTGAATCAGAGTCTGCGTCTGAGTCAGAATCTGCATCTGAGTCTGCGTCTGAATCAGAGTCTGCATC